>CAYVDZ010000202.1:495-8331 GCA_964450575.1 uncultured Opitutus sp. | reverse complement strand
GCCGATCTCTTTTCGCTTCAATCCGAGAAATTGCATGGCGGCATCTCGCCACTGCTCCACCAAGACCGCCCGGTGAACCAGGACGAGCGCGGACGTGCGGGCACGGGCGATCAACGCGCAGCCCATGACCGTCTTGCCCGATCCCGGCGGAGCGCAGAGCACGCCGTAGTCTTCCGCCTGCATTTTTCTGACCGCGGACTCCTGGTCCGCCCGCAGTTCTCCTTGGAATTTCCACGGCACCCGTGCACCGGCCTGTCTCGCATCCTGCACCACCACGCTGGCACCGGCGGTCTCCAGAATGGAAAGGCTCTCGTCCAACACACCACGCGGTAACACCAGTCGATCAGGACGCCATTCGCCGGCAAAGAGGAACCGCGGGGTGTCGAACGTGGCGAACCGCAATCGGAGTTTCTCATGAAACGCGGGATTGGGAAACGTCGCCAACCGACGCAATGCTGCGAGGACGGGGATCGGCAAAGATCGGGGAAAGTGGATCTGAGCGTCCAGCCGCACGGTCACTTCGCCCGCGATCAACCCGCGGCGAATTCTCGGGTGCGAAAGATCCAGCACCATCGCGTCATTTTGTAGTGCGAGTTCGTGATCTTGCGGAGAGGTGGGATTCGCCTGGGCGATTTGCTGGAGCGGTGCCAGTGGCGCGATTCTCGCGAGCGTACGTTCCACGTGTTCGCGGCTTAGCCGGGGAAGGCCGGCCAGATATGACCACTGATCTTCGTGCGCTTCCAGGTTGGGGTCGACGAAGAGTGTGTTGCCCTGTTGTCGGGGAACCTTGGCCAGCGGCAACGCGATCAGATTCCCAAACCCGCCGACGGGCAGCTTGTCCTGATTCGGAAACAGGCGATCATAGGCACCCAGACCCAACGTTGGTCGGAGGGCGGAGGCTTTTGCGACGAGGATGCTTCCCAGCCGGCGAGCCGTCGCGGCTGGCACGGGCTCGGAGAAAAAGATCCATCCATGTGCACCGTTGCCTGATCGCGACCGCTCGATGGCGACGGTGATCCCGATCCTCTCCGCTGCCTCGCGGTAGGCGAGGACGTCATCCTTCCAACCTTCACCATCGAAATCGGCGGCGATAAAACGGCAGGTGTCGTCGGTGCCGATGGCATAGACTCCGAGAGTGTGCGCACCCCGCAAGTGACCCTCCACCGCGCGCTCGTCGAGCGGAGGAAATCGCTGGTAGAGACATTCCGTGCACTTGATATCCGGCTTCTTGCAGACACCGGATTGCCGTCCGGCCGCAGGCGGGCCGAAGCGGTCGTTATCGCAAGCGGGCGAATACCCGCTCTTGCCGGAACTTGGATTATCCCAACGCCTCGGATAGACCGACCGCCGCGTGCCGAGCAGATCGAGGAACAGGGCGATCTTCTCCGCTGGTGTGCGTGGAGTCTGCCTCATGGCCGACACGGAGGGCGCATCGAGCTTGAGTCGTCCGTCGGATGCGAGGGCAACGAGTTCTTCCTCTGTCTTGAGAACCTCCGCCGCCAGTTCCGTCAGTCTTCGCCGGAGATCGGCTTCGCGCCGCTGCCGCGGGGA
Organism: uncultured Opitutus sp.; assembly: GCA_964450575.1. GTDB lineage: Bacteria > Verrucomicrobiota > Verrucomicrobiia > Opitutales > Opitutaceae > ER46. The sequence continues at coordinate 6,780 of CAYVDZ010000202.1, read as the reverse complement.
CGAGTCCATTTAGCTTCGGGTTGACCGACGACGAGGCGCGATTGCTTCCGGCACCAAGCGCGCCGGTTCCTCCAGAATATCGAGGATCGCACGCGCGCAGAACACGCGATCGCGTTTGCTGTCGCCCACTTTGCTCACCACGCCGCCCCGTTCCAGGGCGTCGATTGCACGCATCACCGTGTTATAGGAAACGCTGGGTCGGCGTTCCGTATCGCGCGGACCAAGGAAGGGATTGGCCGCGATGAGATCGATAAGTTGCAGTGGGACTTTCGAACCACCGCCGGCAAAGTCGTCGCGCCAACGGGCAAGCTGCTGATTGATCCGTTCCGCACGGCTCAGGGCATCTTCGGATTGGCGAGCGACGCCGTTGAGAAAATACTCGATCCAGCCGGCCCAGTCGCCCTTTTCCGTAACCCCGCGCAGACTATCGTAGTAGTCGGCCCGCGTCGCCTCGAAGAACGCCGACAAGTAGAGGAGTGGCTCGGGCAGCACGCTGCGCGCGCACAACGACAGGGTAATGAGCAGTCGTCCGACGCGGCCATTGCCATCGAGAAACGGGGGCAGTTCGCGCACCAGACGGAGCGACAGCGGTAGCGTCTTCAGCCGCTTCAGACCATGTTCCAAGGCCGTCACGTAGTTTCCGACTTCGCGCAAGTCTTCCGGACTGCGTTCGGGAATGGCACCGGCCTCGGCGGCCAGCAGTTCGCCCAGCGTCACCTGTGTGCCTTCGATCCGGCTGGAGTAAACGGCTTCCCGCCGGATGAAAGGCCGGATGAGCACGTGGGGATTGGGAAGTCGTCGACCTTCGCCTGCCAGCCGCCCCAGCAGGCTATCAGCCTGGGATAGGATTCGAACCAACCGGGGCGTCCACGTGATTTCCGGCGGCAGCGGATGGGGACGAAAGGCCTTGTAGCCCTCCAAGGTCCTGACCCAACGACCAGCTTCAGAGGGTGTCTTGTTCGTCTCCACGGATGGAAACAAGCAAGTCCGCTATTTCCATCAAATAAATAAAACGGAAACAGATGGTTCTGCTATTTCCGAGTATGGAAATAGGCGCAGGCCCGGTTGGCGTCGAACGAGCCGTTCGCCGACTCGCCGCTGGCGGAGTTCGACCCGGAAGCGTTATGCTTCCGAGCAGCATCCGAGTTGTTCCCGGATAACAGCGGTCGAAAAAACCGGTTCCACACTTTGCGGTCACTGGCTTCACATGTCTGGTAATTCGTGATGGCGGGGTGAAAATGGGGTCAGGCCGAAACCTGGAACGAGGCGGGATGATTCGCGTGGGTGCGAAGGACTGGGAACACCGCGATTTGGAGTGATTGGAGTCTGGCGAAGGGTCGGGGTTATTTCATGCCTTGGCGACGCGGCCCGCAAAGTACGAATTCAATATCCCGGCGCGTTGTTCACGTCATCAATCGCGGCAACTACCGGTGCGATGTGTTCGGGTCAGAGGGTGCGGCGCAGGCCTTGGAAACGGTGCTGGGAGAAACCTGCGTGCAGCATAACTGGCGGATTCGCGGTCATGTTATCATGCGCAACCACTATCATCTCGCATTAGAAACACCGGGGGCAAATCTGGTGGAGGGAATGCATGGGCTGCAGAGTAAGTTTGCTGCTCGCCTTAATCGCTTTCGAGCGGTGCGCGGTCATCTCTTTTCAGCGCAGATATCAGGCGCTGGTGGTAGAAAACGATAACGCGCTCAGACGAGTTATCGATTACATCAATCTGAACCCGGTTCGGGCCGGTACTGTTGGTCGGGCCGCAGTGGCAAGGTTTCGATGGGGCAGCCTCGGGCGTTTCGTCAGAGGATCTCGTCCAACGTGGTTGGATACGCACGTTTCGTTGGCAGGACTCGATCTCGAGGACACCTCGGGCGGTTGGGCAAGTTACGTGGAATACCTGATCGCGCTGGCTGGCGACCCCAAGCGACCGGAGGAGAATCGATTTGACCGGATGTGCCGCGGGTGGGCGATCGGGACGCTGGGTTGGCGAAGGACGCTGGCACGTGAATACTCCGCGTTGAGCCTTGAAGCCGGATTAGAACGGGAGGAACTGCGGGAAATTAAAGAGACGGGAGCGGCCGGAGGGGGTCATGTCATGAATCGTATAGGGAAGGGTCGAAGTCGACTTTGGCACTCGTTCGCTGATCCAATCGAAGTGAGCGGGGAAAGGCGGGAGATGCCGAGGTGGGTCTGTTGAAACCGTGGCCCGTTACTCACTGGGTTCTACGCGCAATCACGTGGCCTACCCAATTCGCGGTAGATGCTGCGGCACGCTATCACGAATCACGACATGACCCCGTCCGGACTGTCCCACGCCTGCCGGGTTCCCACCACACGTCGAAAAACTTGCAAAGTGCAAAGTTTGACCCCTTAGCGCGTATGCGGATAGGAGGTGTTCGGTTCCTGCAACTCTCCGCGGTAAGGCAGATCCGAGCCATCAAGCTTTTTTTAACCGCGGATAACGCCGATCACGCGGATCATTCACTCCACCCCAGAGCCTCGTCTGCACGTCGACCGACGACAACCTCGGGCATCCGCTTCATCCGCGCGATCAGCGGTGGATCGATTTCCGGGCGCCGCCGCCGGACTGGCATCGACGTTGTCCCCATTGCCAGCGGTTCACCTTGATCGTGATCGGCAAGCTGTCGCGCGTATCGCCATGAACAGGTTGTGGATAGTATATATATCCGTCTCCATTACTGATCGCCGATTGGCGGTCGGCAGCGAGGAAGGAACACCTCAGGCTTCATCTTCACCCTGCTTTTTTCGTGCGACGAGGGTGAGGGTAAAGCCTGAGGTGTTCGGTTCCTGCCCGGAGCGGAGGACGCGGAGCAAACCGAGACGCTTTCGGCAGAATGTATAAATCGAGTCCGCGCTCTCTGCGTTAAAACGGTTTGAGATCGATGCAGTCGCCTTTGCCGGAGACCACACACAAGCGTCCCCTCCCCTGCCCCGTGCAGAACGCGCAAAATAGGCATTGCCCAACGCGGCGCCTTGGTAACCATTCAGTGACTTCCCGGCGTCACTCCCCCGTTTTCCCGCCAATCATGTTCTCCCCTACTCGGTTATCGCGTCGTGTCCTGCTTCTTCTCGCGTGTTGCAGCCTGGCCATGCTGGCCCGGGCGGCTCAGGCGCCGGTCGGCTTCACTGCCCTCTTCACTGGCAAAGACCTCACCGGCTGGCGCGGTGGCACCACCTACGATCATCGTCAGTTGCAGGCCCTGCCTTCGGCGGAGCGCGAGGCGCTCATCGCCAAGTGGACCACGAGTCTCACCGAGCTCAAAGCGGGCCAGCCGCATTGGCGTGCCGAGGGCGGTGTCCTCGTCAACGACGGTTTCGGCGGTTATGCCACGACAGAAAAGGACTACGGTGACTTCGAATTGATCCTGGAGTTCAAGCTCGCTCCCGGTGCCGATTCCGGCGTGTACCTGCGCGGCGTGCCTCAGGTGCAGATCTGGGACCCGAAGATGCCCGACCCGAAAGGTCACGGCTACGCCATGGGATCCGGCGGACTCTGGAACAATCCGAAGGACACCCCTGGCCGCGATCCCCTCGTATTCGCCGACAAGGCGGTCGGAGAGTGGAATGCCCTGCGCGTGATGATGGTGGGCAGTCGGGTCAGCGTCTGGTTGAACCGTAAGCTGGTCGTCGATCACGTCGCGCTCGAAAATTATTATGATCGGGCGAACAAGAAATTGAAACCCGAGGAGCGCCGGCCGGTTCCCGCTCAGGGCCCGATCCAGTTACAGACACACGGGGGCGCGACGCACTGGCGCAACATTTCCATTCGGGAGATCGGGACGATGGAAGCGAGCAAGCTGCTCGCGAGTCGCGATGCCAAAGGCTATCAGTCGATTCTCAAGGGCAAGTCACTCAAGGACTGGGCGGGCGCCACGGATGCCGTTGAGTTCAAGGACGGCGGCATTGTCTGGAAAGCGGGCAAAGGCGGCGTCCTCTATTGGAATAAAGAACTCGGCGATTTTCAGTCCCGGCTGCAGTTCAAGCTTCCTCCCGGCGGCAACAACGGGCTCGCCATTCGGTATCCAGGGAAAGGTGACGCCGCCTATGATGGGGTGACTGAACTCCAGGTGCTCGATGAGAACTACAACGAAGTGAAAATGCTCCCGCCGGCGAAGCACCTCGATGCGCGGCAGTATCACGGTTCGGTTTACGGCATGGTGGCCGCGGCCCGCGGCTATCAGCACCCGGTCGGCGAGTGGAATTTTCAGGAAGTCACGGTGCGCGGTTCCAACATCAAGGTGGAGCTGAACGGTACCGTGATTCTGGATACCGACGTCAGCAAAGTCGACCTCGCCGCGGTGATGAGCAAGAAGCCGCATCCGGGCAAAGACCGCCTGCGCGGCTTTTTCGGGTTTGCCGGACACAACGATCCGGTCGCCTTCAAGGACATTGCCATCCGGGAACTTTGAGTTTCCTTTAACCTCGAACCCGCAGTTGAAGCCACAGATTCCACGGATGAGCACAGATTACCAAGGCATTATAAATTACAGTCCCTTCACCTTGCGGGTGAATTGCGGCTGGGTTCCTCTTCATTAGTAATCCTCTATCGTCCGCCCGGGCTCACTGACGCCGACTGGCTTTCCGGAATCTCAACCAAAATGGATCTAATCCTCGTATCTTGATTATGAATACCCCCGCCTCCCAACCCCGTCGCGATTTCCTCAAGACGTCCGCGACTCTTGCCGGCGCCGCCCTGGCGGCATCGACCCCCACCTTCCTCTCCGCCGCCGAGCGCACGCGGTCCATTGGGGCCAACGAACGTATCCGTATTGGCATTATCGGCTGCGGGAGCCGGGGCCGCACCGCCCACATGACGGGCATTCACAAGCACGTCGCCGAAACCAATTTTGAAGTCGTGGCGGTGTGCGATCCGTGGCGCGTGCATCGCGAGCAGGCGAATGGCATGGTCAAGGAATGGTTTGGCCGGGATGCCAAGCAGTTCACCAACTACCGGGACTTGCTCGCGTCAGATGGCATCGACGCCGTGATGATCGCCAGCCCCGACCACCAGCACACCACGCATCTCGAGGCCGCGGCGAAGGCCGGCAAGCACATCTACGTCGAGAAGCCGCTGGCGACTGAGATGGACAAACTCGTGCGTTCCTACGACGCCGCCAAGAAGGCCGAAGCGGCCGGCAGCAGAATTCAAGTGGGCACCCAGTTGCGCAGCCTTCCCGGAATTGCCGGAGCACGGGAGTTGGTGAAGACCGGGATCCTTGGAAAGATTTCCCGCATCGACGAAACACGTAATGCCGATAAGCCGTACTGGTACAGCTATCTCGATCGCGACGTGAAGGAGGCGGATGTCGATTGGAAGGAGTTCCTCGGCGACCGGAAGATGAGGCCGTTTGACCCGAAACAATACGCGGCCTGGTATGGTTACTACGACTTCTGTCAGGGACCCGTGCCGCAGTGGGGCGCGCACTTCCTCGACATGATGCACTACGTCGTTGACTGCGGGTTGCCGTCCTCGTGCATGTGCATCGGTGGCGTCACCTACTGGAAGGACGAGAACAAATTCACGACACCCGACAACGTGATTGCCACCTGGATGTATCCGGAAGGCTTCATGGTCACGAGCTCCAACAATTTTGGCAACAGCGCCGGAAGCTCGCGGAAAGTCTATGGTGATAAAGGCACGCTCGATCTCGGCAATTGGAATGCGCCCACGTACAGCGCCATTGGAGGCCCGAAGCGCGACGGCAAGATCCGGGGCACGCAAAACGTGACTCCGATCGAGCGTCCCGATCACTTCCTGAACTGGCTGCAGTGCATGCGGACCGGCGAACGGCCTCATGCTTCGATTGACGCGGGCTATCAGCACGCGGTGGCGGTCCTCATGGCGGTAATCTCCTACGACACCGGCAAGAAGACGATTTACGATTCCGCCAAGCGGAAGATCAACACGGTCTGATCGACGGATCGGAAAGCAGACCAACGAGCGGCCTCTTCCAAGCGGAAGACGGGCCGCCTTTTTTTGCGCGCGCAACCGACGGACGTTCTCGGGAAGCGCCGCCGACACTCTTTATATCACCGTCGGCGCGGACTTCGGTCGCCGTCGATCGCTGATCGCGGGGGCGAGCGGTGGACCCTCTTTCGGCAGCACCGTGTTGACGGGACCATCGGCCGTGCGACTGCTGCGACGCGGCCGATCCTGCCACGTTCCGTGAAGAATCGCGTAGCCGGCGGCTCCACCAATGACGCCGATGACCGCCGCGCCCAAGTAGAGCGACTTCATCGCGTGCCCGGTCAGAAGGTGAC
>CAYVDZ010000202.1:0-485 GCA_964450575.1 uncultured Opitutus sp. | reverse complement strand
TTGGCGAGGAGTGGCGCCGAGCACGACCTCACCGACAAAATAACACGCGGGCAACTGCACCGGGGCCGTCAAAGGTGTGGATAGAAACTGCAGGCCGATGCAGAGGAAAACATTCCCACGCACGAACAAAGCCGCGAGGCACGCGAACAGCGACTGCGCCGGCAGGAACGGGATGACCGTAATGGGAAAAGCGACCAGCCAACCGCGCGCCAGGGACTCGCGGGTAGGGAGCCACAGGGATTTGTGGAGAATGCGATCGCCCAACCAATTGTGCAGGAAAGTACCACGCAACCGGCTACGGGAAAGCCGGCGCCGGTGCATCCAACGCAGAACGGAGAGAGGAAGTCTCACGCGGCTGACTCGGGGCAGTTTGCCCTCTGAACGCAAGGGTGGTGAAAAAATATCACGCCAGCTTCACGAGCAGCCATGCTGAACTACCCGGTGGATACGGTCATCTTGAAGCCTGATCTCGGACAAGGCTTCAA
>CAYVDZ010000201.1:3823-8338 GCA_964450575.1 uncultured Opitutus sp. | reverse complement strand
GTCTGCACATGCGCCCAGAGCTGCGCCGCGGTCATGTTTCCCAAACATTAGCTCGGAAAAGACCCAACCGCCCCGCCGCTCCAATGGACGTCCTGCAACACCCCCGCCCGATCGTTCCCCGCCTCCAACCCCAGCAATTCCCTCGAGGCCGATCGCCAGGCCGCCGGCAAATCCCGCACCGCAAGCTCTCCCGAGAAGAGTCGCTTCTCGATCTCAAAGCGAAGGATGATGTGAAGATTGTAAGTCACCTCATCCGCATCAACGCGAATCAACGTCGGCTCGACCGCGTTCACCGCCAGATAGAGTTCCTCCGAGCTCACCCCTCCCGTCTGCGCGCCGAAGAGTTCCCGCCACCGCGGTTCAAAGTGTCGCCAGAATCCACGGCTCCGCGCCACTTGGTTTTCCCACAACCGGCTCTGCGATTCATGCACCGCCATACCCGCATTGATGCCCAACGCCGTCCCCCAGTGCTCCCGCGGGAGGCCCTGCTCATAGAGCCCGTGGCCCGTCTCATGGATCGATCCAAAGAGCGCATCGAGCGGCTGATCCGCATGATAACGCGTGGTCATCCGCACGTCGCAGCCCGTGCCGGAACAGAAGGGATGCAACGAAACGTCAATTCGCCCGCAGGTATAATCAAATCCGAGCTTGGCCGTGACCTCGTTCAGAAAGGTCCGTTGCGCCTCCAGTGGGAATCCGCGGAACCGCCCCGAAATCTCGCGCGCCTGCGCTGCCCGCGGTGACGTGATGATCTCGTGCATCAACGGCACCAACTCCCGTTTCAGCTCCGCAAACAACCGATCCACCGCCGCGGCCGTCAGCCCCGGATCATGCTTGTCGAGGGCATAGTCATACGGTGCGTCTCCACGATTCAAATACGCTGCCTCCCGCCGGGCCAGATCGAGATGCGCTTCCAGCACCGGCGCATAGCTTGGGAAATCATCGGCCGCCTTGGCCCGCGCCCATGCGTGGTACCCCCGACTGCACAGCGTCGCCTGTTCGCGCACGAACTCCGCCGGCAATTTCGTCGCGCGATCGTAATCCTTCCGCGCATCCACCACCACCGCCCGCTGCTCCGCACTCAGCTGCGCGTCGGCGGCCTCGAGCGCCGATAGCGCCACCCCGATGCGGGGCTCACTCGCCGCCGTATGCTGCACCTCGGCGAGCACCGCGTGCTGACCCGCCCGCTGTTCGGCCGCACCGGCGGGCAGATTCACCTGCTCATCCCAACTCAGCAACCCGCTCACCGTTCCGAGAGTGTGCGCTCGTTTCACCAGCGCCACCAGCTCCGCGAAGTTGGATTCGATGTTCATTTCCTCTGATGCTGACGCACGTTCAACCGGGTTGCCAGCGCCTTGTCGCCAGCGACAAATTCACTCCGCGGATCCGTCCAAAACCTGACGTTCACCCTTTGCCCCACTTCCCGGCGCACCCGCCCCTTTAAACCTTCGCGCTATTATCGCACTTGAAGTGAACCTGCGACCGCCGGAGCCCATGGGCGCGGAGGGCGGATGTCTCCGCCGGATTCCGGCGTTGCAGAGCAAAGCGTTGCTGCTCGGCCGCCTCTTCCGCCGCGGCCAAGGCCGAGATGCAGACGAGCGCTTCGGCGCGTTCCGGCAACCTGCGCTGCGGAAAACCAGCGTGCCGGGTGAGCCAGTGCACTACGTCAGAAAGAGGTTCAGGTCGGGAGGAATTCATTGCCTTGGACGATCTACCGTAACGTGAACCGGGCCTCACGCAACCTTCCTCGCAGTTCCGGCTCCCGATTAGCCAATCGCCGCAGCCCATTTCGCCTCATCAAACCCCACGAGCGCCACTCCCGGGCCGATCGCAAAGGGACGCTTCACCAAATTGCCATTCCTGGCCAAAAGATCGAGCGCCGCGGCCGGGCTCAGCGTGGGTAAAACCCTGCGCATGTTCAGGTCACGATAATCGCGCCCTGCCGTATTAAACAAGGCCCGCACCACGCCATCCTGCCCCTTCAACATCGTCCGCAACTCCGCCGCACTCGGGGGCGTGTCTCGAATCGCACGCTCCTCAAATGGAGTATTGTTGGCCTTGAGCCACTTTACGGCGCGGCGACAGGAATCACAGGTGGCGAGAGTGTAGACGGTGAGCATGACAAATTTATTTCACCCAACTCGGGTCCTGAATCACAAATTGCCAGCGACCGCGAAACGCGCCGAGTTCCCCATAGAAACGCAGGGTGAATCCTTCCGAATGGGCAGCCCGCAGTTGGTTGCGCAGCCCCTCATCATGACTCCACACGTCATAGGTCTCGCCCCGGAATATGATCCCCAGCCGGCTACCGGCCACGACTACGCCTTCGACCCGGAAAATTTTCCCCTGATACGCGTCGGAACGAATACTCGCGCCTGCAGGGATCTCGCCGGCCTTCACCGCCAGCGTTTCCAAATCGAGTCGCGCGTATCCAATTTTCACATCCGGTACCGGACCGCCGACTTCGACGGATGGATTCGTAAGCGCCAGCGTGCGGTCCGCCCGCCCGTCCTTCACGACCGTGAAGCGGGCGAACACCGGAAAGTGATCGGAAAAACCGCGGCCCGCCGGGCCATCAAATGACCACCGCACCGGCAGGCCCATCGCGTCCGCATTAAGACCGCTGAATTTCGCCACGCCAAAGGAGTTATCTACATACTGCACCCCGCGATAATCATATAGCCCGCGCGACAGAATGAGGTGCATCAAGGTGCCCCACTCCCCGCGGAACACATCACTGCCCCGCTCCGGCGCCGGCAATTCATACCAGAGATTATACAGATCGCGCGGCGCATCGCGAATCGCCCGTTCGTTGCCTCGGGACCGCAGCACATCATTCAGTGCGGTCGTCGGCATCGCCGGGTACCGCTGCTTCTGATTATATTGCGAGTTGAAGTCGCCGCCAAGAATGATGTCCGCGTCAGGGTCCGCCGCCAAAATAGCATTGAGCCGGCTGCGCAGCGTTTGCGCATTCGCGATCCGGGTTGGCTCACTGGTCGGATCACTCGCGCCCGATTTCCAGTGGTTGGCAAACACGTATAACCGCGCGCCATCGATCTCGAGTTCCACTTCCAAAATCGCCCGCGCATTCGTCGTCGGATGCGACCGCACGGCCCGCACCGGAAGCCGGGTAAACACCGCGTTCTTCTGCTCGAGCCGCCGCCCCGAATCGGCTTCAGGCCCATTATCACCGACCACGATCTGGTAATCCGTCATCCCCAGATCCGCGAGGGCTTTGGCCAGCAGAACCTCGGATGGCAGATCGGCGATGGCGGCGTCGAACCGCGCGCCCAACATCTCTTCCAACCGCACGTTCGCGTACCGTTTCAAGACCGCCGGCACATCGAGCGGCCTGGCGGCAGGCGTAAGATCCACCTCCAGTTCATTCAGGATCAAAACGTCCGGTCCGCGACCGTCCTCAAACCGCGCGATCACCCGCGCCGTATTCTGCAGCTTCGTCACCACGTGCGCCCGGGTGTAATTCGGCGGACGATAGTCCTCGAAGCCCGCCTTCCCATCGAGGTCGAAAAGATTCTCCACGTTGTAGGCCACCACAGTGAACGGCCGGCCGAAAGCCCCCGCACTACCGAGCACCAACCAGAGCGCCGCCAAGAAAAGTTTTTGCATCCCCACCACTGTGGAAGAGTCTTGAGCCGGAAGACAACCCGTTTGCCTGCTGGAAATGGCCAGCAAGCGGGTCACACCGAACCAGTAGGCGGCGCCGAACGGGGTCAGGCCGTTGTTTGTTGATTTTAGGGCAGATCTGCCGAGTTCAGCTTCGCCTGAGCTAACGGCGAAGAGAAAGACGGCGCGCCACGAAGACCGTTGAGAGAGGAAGGACTTGGTATAAATGCCTAATAAAAAGGGCTATTGGGTAAATATGGTAGCTCGATTTCAATCGGTCGGACTATTTCTATAGGGAATCTCGGCAGAAAAGTGTGCGGCTAAAATCAACAAACAACGGCCTGACCCCATTGGTTGTCCCCCATTGGTTGTCCGCCGCTTCCGTTTGAAAAACCTGCTTCCTGCTCGCCGTCTCAAGATCCCCGTTTGACCTGACACAACCCGCTCCAGCATGGTCAGTCCGAATGACGCCCATTCTCGAAGTCTCCCAGCTCCGCGTCGCCCGCGGTCGCACGGACATTCTCCGCAACGTCAACTGGCGCGTAAATCCCGGTGAACACTGGGTCATCCTGGGCGCCAACGGCTCGGGCAAGACCACCTTGCTCAAGGCGCTCACCGGATATTTGTCACCGACTTCCGGCGGACTCGCCCTCCTCGGCCAGCGCTACGGCGAGTGCGACTGGCGCGAATTGCGCCTGCAAATCGGCGTCGTCACGAGCGCATTCGCCGCTTCGATTCCGCCTTCGGAAACCGCGATTGATACCGTGGTCAGCGGCAAATACGCTCAACTCGACCTCTGGCACCGCGTCTCCAGCCGCGATCGCCTCGCCGCCCGAAAACTTCTGGAAGCCAGTGATCTCGCGGAGCTGGCCGATCGCGAGTGGGCCTACC
>CAYVDZ010000201.1:0-3813 GCA_964450575.1 uncultured Opitutus sp. | reverse complement strand
TCCTCGACGAGCCGTGCGCCGGCCTCGACCCCATCGCGCGTGAAAAATTCCTGCGCTTTCTCGGCACGCTCAGCCGCGGCGGCAGTCCCGCCGATCCGGCCTTGGTGCTCGTCACCCATCATGTGGAAGAAATCGCGCCGCTGTTCACCCATGCGTTGCTGCTCCGTGACGGTGCCGTCCTCGCCGCCGGTCCGCGCGCCAAGGTGCTGACGTCCGCGCAGCTCACCGCCGCCTTTGGAGCCGACCTGCGACTGCGCCGCACGGGCGGACGCTACGGCCTCACGTTTGCGCCCGCGTGAATCCGCTCTCCGAAGTCATCGACGCTCTGGGCATCACCCACCCCGGCACTTACCTCGCCCTTTTTCTCGCTGCATCCCTCTTGATGATGTGGCGGCTGGAAGCGCTGCAGCATCACGGGCTCGAGGGCACCGCCTTGGGCACGTTGATCATGCCCTACTGTTCCGGGCTCGGAAACGTAATCTTCGTCCTTCTCATCGCCGGCGGTAAAGGCGATGGCGCGGCGATCGTCACCAACAGTCTGGTTAACAATGTCACGAATCTCACGCTGCTTCTCGGACTCCCCGCGCTGATCTGGGGCCTGCAACTTCGCCTGCCGGGAAAAACCGCCCGCGGCGCCATCAACCGCAAGAAAGCCGCGGCCGCCGGCACCGAGCGTCAGCTCACGCAACTTTCCCTGCTCCTCACGTTATTCGCGGCCATCTTTTTTAGTGGCGTGACCTGGGCTCTGGGCGCCGACGGCCAGCTCGACGCGCAGGACGGTCTGGTGCTCATTGCGCTCTTCCTTTTCTGGCAGTCGTTTCAGGTGTTCGATGTGCTCAAGCACAATGTCCGTCAGCACCGCACGTTCGGGCCGATGTTCTATTTCGATTTGCTCATCGTACTCGCCGGGGCTTTCGGTCTCTACACCAGCATCGACTGGTTGGTAAACTGGGTCGGCCAACAAAAGGCCTCGTTCGTCAACGCCTCGAATCTCGGCTGGTTAAGTGGCTGGCTCATGGTCGTGCCCAACGCCCTGCTCGCCTTCTTTTACGCCGCCCGGCACCGCGCCGACATCACCTATGCATCGCAAATCGGTGATGGCCATATCTGCATCCCGCTTTGTCTCGGCCTCGGAGCGGTGCTGCAGCCGCTTACGCTTCCGCCGTTCTTCGAGACTGCCATCGCAATTCTCATCGGGGTCAGCCTCGTGCACGCCATCAGCATCGGTCTTGCCGGCGGTCTACCCCGGTGGATGGGCTGGCCGCTGGTGGCCGCGTATGCCTGGTTCGTCGGCACCGGCCTCCTCTCCTAAACGCACCACCCGCGGTAAGGCCGCACGATGGGTGCGGGTTGAGTTGCTGATCAGTGGACTGACCCGCGCTCACCACCCCGCCCGACGGCCCCGCACAAAGTCACGTAATACGTGACATTGTGCGCGGGACGCTCGCGGGGATTTTCCGCGCGGTGAGAATTGATCCGCCTCAGAACTGCAACGGATCCGCGCGAAATTTTTCGCTGAGATCGAACAGCACAGCCTGCGCCCCCAGCCACTTCCCGTCGGCGCGAATCTCATTCATCGTTTTCGTAGTGTGGTTGAGCACCAGAAAACTCGCGGGACCGACTTTCATGAATGCATCATAACGCGTGTTCGCCGCGTCCGGCACAAATTCAAGATCACCTTCGGAAAACGGCTGCCCGGCCGCCCGTGCCCGCAAGGGCTCGGCGTCGTCCGGTAACTGTTTTTTGAATACGTCCGGCCGCGGACCTTCGTACGCCATCACACCGCTCTTCGTCCCCACCGCCAGAATCGCCCACTCATCGAAGACGGGCTTCAAATAGCACGCACGCATGCGTTCGTTCGCAGTTTGGATGTGCCGGTGCGCTGTCTCGAGGTCCATGCGCGGCAGAAAGGGCATTCCCTTCGGCAATGCAAGCCGCCGCACCCGACATCAACCCGTCCAATCACGCCCACGCCCGATTTAACGCTTCCTTAGCGGAGGAAAGCGCTGTCACGGCAGGAAAGCCCGCCAGGTCGAAGCCGCCCGAGGCGAGCGGACGGCCGCCTCCTCAGACCGAAAACCCGGTCGTTATATAATTCTTCAGATGCTCCGCCTCGACCCGATGCGAGTCCGCCATCCAGCGCGTGATGTCGCCAATCGAAATGGTTCCGACAAGTTTGCCGTTCGAGACCACCGGCAAATGCCGGAGGCGCTTCTCGGTAAATAAGACCATGGTATCCTCAACGGTCGCATCCGGTGAAATCGTGACAACGTTCGCTGTCATCACATCGGCCACCGTCGTGCGCTTCGGGTCCACGCCGGCTCCGACGACGCGTCGCAAGACATCGCGCTCCGTGAAGATTCCAAACAAGCGGCCCGCATCAATCACGAGCACGGAGCCCACGCGGTTGCGGTTCATCTCATCCACAGCTTCCGACACGGTCGCACTGGGCGACACGGAAAAAACAATCCGACCTTTCCGATCCAGAATAGCAGTAATAGGAGCATTCATAAGGGTAACTAGGGGTGCTCGCAGTGTGTCGCTTTTGAGGATGACTGCAACCCGTAAAGTTTGCTGATTTTCTCCGGCCGCCAAGCGGAAGACCCTCACGAAAAGCGGGTGGAGATATCACTTGTTCCGGCCGCCGCTCGACTGCCTGAACGCGGCCATAAACTCCAGTCAGCTCCATTCCCCGGGCTCGCCCGAGGAATCTTTACCCAGTCTCACCTATCGCGCGCACTTGCCGCGGAAATCGTTGTCTCAGCGCAGCATGAGCGCAGGAAAAATCGCCCTTATCATTCTGGGGTTGCTGGTCGCCGGACTCATCGCAGTGGCCCTTTGGGGCGGCGGGATCTATAACCGCTTGGTCACCTTGCAGCAGGCGACCGACGCTGCCTGGGCACAGGTGGAAAATGTCTATCAGCGACGCACCGATCTGATTCCAAATCTCGTCAACACCGTATCGGGCTCCGCTAACTTCGAGCGCTCAACCATCACCGAAGTGGTCGAGGCCCGCGCCTCCGTGGGTCGCGTTCAACTGCCGGTCGCCTCCGCCCCGACTGATCCGCAACAGCTCGCGCAGTTCGAGCAAGCGCAGGCCGGGCTCGGTGGCGCTTTGTCCCGCCTGCTCGTCGTCGCCGAGCGTTATCCGGAGCTACGAAGCGCCGCCGCGTTTCGCGATTTGCAGGCTCAACTGGAGGGCACCGAAAATCGCATCACGGTCGAACGGGGGCGATTCAACGAAGCCGTCCAGGCGTACAACACCGCCATCCGTCGCTTCCCCGCCGCCTTGCTCGCCGGCATGTTCGGACACTCCCCGCGTCCCTATTTCAGCGCCACTCCCAGCTCGGATCGGCCGCCGGAAGTGAAGTTTGATTTCGGCAAGAAAACGACCGCTCCCCAAGTGCCGTGAACACGCGGGCTCATCGATTCCCCTGCGAACTGGCCACCCCAAGCGGGCCGGCTGCGGCCGTCGTCACCCTGCCGCCGCACTTCCGACGGGCGGCGCGGATTCTTCTTATCATTCTTGTCGCACTCGCCGGGGTCGTCGTCGGTCAAGGTGACGGTCGCGCCGCGGAAACTATTCCGCCCGCTCCTCCAAAACACTTTAACGACTTCGCCGGCGTGGTGCGTCCGCAAACCGCCGCCCAACTGAACGCCGAACTCGCGCAGTTCGAGCGCGCGACTTCCAACCAAATCCTCGTCGCCATCTACCCGCGGTTGACCTCGGATTCCTCCGTCGAGGACTACGCCGTTCGCGTCGCGGAAAGCTGGCGCGCCGGCCAGAAGGCGCGCGACAACGGAGCCGTCCTA
>CAYVDZ010000200.1:0-8343 GCA_964450575.1 uncultured Opitutus sp. | reverse complement strand
GAGCGATCCGGGTTCCACGCTCGGGCTCGTCGGCGGTTCACGTTCAGGGGGTTTGGCTACGGCCGCCATCGAGCGCAGAAAGAATCGGGCCGCAATCGCGCGCAAGCGACAAGTGCGATCGATCGGCACGCGGACTAAAAAAGGACGACCAGCGCCTCATTCGGCCCCCCGGCAAAGCTTGGCCGTCCCGGCCGGCCTCACGCGGTTTTCGCTGTTGCCAGCCACGCCGCGCGTGCCCTCCTTCAAGACCCCGCTCGCACCCCTCTGTCCTTATGAATTTCTTTGTTTCGCTCCGTCGCTTTTCTGTCATCGCCTCCGTCGTCGCCACGGGCCTGCTCTGGGTCGGCGCCGGTTGTAGCAAGCAGCCCGGCGCTGCCGCCACCGGAGCCAAAGCCGACGCGATAAAAATCGGCTTTCTCGTCAAACAGCCGGAAGAACCCTGGTTTCAACTCGAGTGGAAATTTGCCCGCCAAGCCGCCCAGGACCTTGGGTTTAATCTCGTCACCATCGCCGCACCCGACGGGGAAAAGGCACTCGCCGCAATCGACAATCTCGCGGCCAGCGGCGCCCAGGGCCTTATCATCTGCACGCCCGATACGAATCTCGGCCCCGCCATCGTCAGCAAGGCCCGCAACGCCAACCTGAAACTCATCGCCGTCGACGATCAGTTCATCGGAGCCGATCGCCAGCCGATGACCAGTGTTCACTACCTCGGAATCTCCGCCCGCAAGATCGGCGAGAGTGTCGGCGAAACCCTGGCCGCGGAAATGGAAAAGCGCGGCTGGCCCGCCGCCGAAACCGCGGTGTGCGCGATGACCTACGACGAACTCGCCACCGCGAAAGAGCGCACCGATGGTGCCATCGATGCCCTCGTCGCCGCCGGTTTCCCTCGCGATCGCGTTTTCAAAGCGGCACAGCGCCAGACCGATATCCCCGGCGCGATGGACGCCGCGAACACGCTGCTCACCCGCCATCCGCAGGTAAAATACTGGTTGGTCTGCGGCAACAACGACAACGCCGTGCTCGGCGCCGTGCGCGCCCTCGAAGGTCGCGGCATTCCCGCGGAAAATGCCATCGCCGTCGGCATCAACGGTACTGATTGCATCGGCGAACTTGAGAAAACGAAGCCGACCTCATTCTTCGGCTCGATGCTGCTCTCCGCGAAAATCCATGGCTATCAAACCTCCGAGATGATGTATAAGTGGATCAAGGACGGCATCGAGCCACCCCTCGACACCCGCACCGTCGGAGTATTGATCACGCGCGAAAATTTCCGCCAGGTGCTTAAGGAACAGGGCATCCGGGATTAATTGAATGATGCCTGCCCGCACCTCGCCGCGGAGCTCTCCGCGCCGCCAAATCGGCCGGCGTGAAATGCCGGGGTTAGCACGCGCATGACCTCGCCGTCCGCTGCCACCCTCGCGTTCGACCGCGTGTCGATGGAATTCCCCGGCGTGAAGGCGCTGCAGGAGGTATCGTTCGCGGTGCGCCCCGGTTCCGTGCATGCGTTGATGGGAGAAAACGGCGCCGGCAAATCGACCTTGCTGAAAATTCTCAGCGGCGCCTATCGCCCGACGGCTGGCACGGTGGTGATTGATGGCGAAGCCTGCGCCTTTCCCGACACCGGAGCCGCCCTCGCGGCCGGGGTCGCCGTCATCTACCAGGAGTTACACCTCGTGCCGGAAATGAGCGTGGCCGAAAATCTCTTCCTCGGCCACCTCCCGCAGCGCGGCGGATTCGTGAAGCGCGCGGCGCTGCACGAAGCCGCTCGCGCGCAACTCGAACTCATCGGCGAAGCCATCGATCCCGGCACCAAGGTCGGCCGGCTCCCGCTGGCGCAGCGCCAGATGGTCGAGATCGCAAAGGCCCTGACCCGGGGCGCGCGCATAATCGCGTTCGACGAACCGACGAGCAGCCTCTCGGATCGCGAGGTCCAGCGGCTGTTCACAATCATCCGCGAACTGAAAGCGCACGGCTGCGCCATCCTCTACGTTTCTCATCGCATGGACGAGATCTTCGCCCTGTGCGACGCCATCACGATTTTGCGCGACGGCCAGCACGTGGAAACGGCGGCGTTGGCCACGTTGACCCGCGACGTGGTCGTCCGACGCATGGTTGGACGCGAGCTTGCGAATATCTATAATTACACGCCGCGGCCACCCGGTGCGCCCGCGCTCACCGTCGAAGCCTTGACCGGTCCTGGCTTGGCGGAGCCGTGTTCGTTCAACGTGGCAGCGGGAGAAATTCTCGGATTCTTCGGCTTAATCGGCGCGGGGCGAACGGAGTTGCTGCGCCTGATCTTCGGCGCCACGCGCCAGACCGGCGGCACGATCCGGATCGCCGGCGAGGCGGTCGAGATCCGCTCACCGCGCGATGCGATTGCCGCCGGCATCGCGCTTTGCCCGGAAGACCGAAAGAAGGAAGGCATCGTACCGATCCGCTCGGTCCTGGAGAACATCAACCTTAGCGCCCGCCGCCGGAAAGCCCGCGCCGGTATTCTGATTAACGATACGTGGGAGCACGGCAACGCGCGGGAGCGGATCGATCAGCTGCGCGTGCGCACGCCGTCACCGCGCCAGCTCATCCGCAATCTCTCGGGTGGCAACCAACAGAAAGTCGTGCTGGGTCGGTGGCTGTCGGAACCCGTGAAGGTGATTCTCTTCGACGAACCGACGCGCGGCATCGATGTGGGCGCGAAGAGCGAGATCTATACAATCATGCAGGGTCTGGCCCGCGACGGCGTCGCGGTGATTATGGTCTCAAGCGAACTCCCCGAGGTCCTCGGCATCGCCGATCGCATTGCGGTGATGCGCCAGGGGCGGATTGCCGCCTTCGTGGACCGCGCCGACGCCAGCGAGGAAAGGTTGCTCACACTCGCGCTTCCCGTTGAAACGCCGGTCACACCGGCGTGAGGACGTGAAGGCGTAAAGGCGCGACCCAAGCGAGAACACCCTTCCGTCGTGAGAAATCACCCCCTCTCCATTCGCGAAGCGCAACCGCTCGCTGTCCGTTTTCCAACGCTCACCTGAATGACTCCAGCCCCTTCCGCTCCCCTGGTCGCCCCGCGTCATCCTACTGCGATCGGAACGTTCTTCGATAAGGCCGGCATGCTGCTGGTGCTCGCATTGCTGTTCCTCGGTTGCTCGCTCTTCGTCGATAATTTTCTCACGTGGCGAAACATGCAGGGGCTCGCGCTCGCCGTTTCGATGACGGGCATGGTGGCCTGCACGATGTTGTTCTGTCTCGCGGCCGGCGATTTCGATCTGTCGATCGGCTCGGTCGTCGCCTGCGCGGGCGTGATTGCGGCGGTGGTGATCAATCGCACCGGGAGCATCACCATCGGCATCGCCGCGGCGATTGGCTTCGGGATCATCGTCGGCTTGGTGAATGGCTTCGTCGTCGCGAAGCTGCGAATCAACGCGCTCATCACCACCCTCGCCACAATGCAGATTGTGCGCGGACTTGGTTACATCGTGTCCGACGGGCGCGCGGTCGGCATCACCCAGGAATCGTTTTTCACGTTGGGCAATTCGAGTTTTCTCCAGATTCCCACGCCGGTCTGGATCACGATCGCGTGTTTCGCGCTCTTCGGGCTGATTCTGAATCGCACGGTTTTCGGTCGCGACACGCTCGCGGTCGGCGGCAATAGCGAAGCCGCGCACCTCGCCGGCATTGCGGTCGATCGCGTGAAGATCGCCATCTTCGCCGCGCAAGGCGGGATGGCCTCGTTTGCCGGCGTGGTGCTCGCCTCGCGGATGACGAGTGGGCAACCCACCACCTCGCTCGGGTTCGAACTCGAGGTGATTTCCGCCTGCGTGTTGGGTGGCGTTTCGTTAACCGGCGGGATCGGCAGCATGGCCTTCGTCATCGCGGGTGTGCTAATTATGGGCATTGTCCAAAACGCGATGAACCTGCGCAATATCGAGCCCTTCTATCAATACGTCGCGCGCGGCGGAATTCTACTCGGCGCCGTCTTGTTCGATCGCTGGAAGCGCCGGAAGCAAGGCGCCTGAGCAGGCAGTCAAAGGTGACCGCTCGGCGCAAAGAGCACTCTGTCGGCGCGAGCAATTCCGCAGTCGAGTCCGTGAGATTGCCTTGGCTCGCGCCTGGGATTCAGTTCAGCCCCGATCACGATCTTCCCGCGCTGGCAGCGTCGTGCCCTCGTTCCACTGGCCCTCAACCATCAGGGTGGTCGCCTGCTGGGGCAGTCCGCGTTCGTGGCGCTCGACCAAACTGATGAGCGTATCCAAAGCGAGCGCACCAATCAGGTGTCCGTTCTGATAGACGCCCGTGACCGGCGCCCCCACCTGCGGACAGGCCAGGAGGGCCAACCCGACATCTTCGGGCACGCGCCAGCCAGCTCGCGCCAAGGTCTCGGTCAGAACGTCCGCCGCAGGAGTAATAATGACATCCGGCTGTTCACGTTTCAACCAAGCTTGAAGGATCGAAACGTTCCTCCTGTCCTCGAGGTAGAACGGAGAGGCGAGTTCCAGTTCCGGGAGCATCTCACCGCCCACGCGGTAGCCCCCCTCCCAGCGGCCTTGGAACCGCATCTGATGGGCGCGGCGCAAGACGAGGCGCGGTCGACGATACCCCCGGCGATGGCATTCGCGCATGATTTGCAGACAGGAAAAATAGTGGTCGTTGCACACCGTGGTGATGGCCAGTGAAGGCAGCGGAACACTCAGGCACACGGCCGCGAAGTAGTCCCACCGCAAGCGCGGTGGCGGATTACCCTCGCCGAGCGGGCTGATCAGCATCCCCTGAATTCCGCGCGCATGGAGCATCTCCGAAAAGCGCTCGTTCGACATCCCGTCCCGGTGTAACCAGAACTCTTGCGCCCGATAACCACGCAACGCAGCTCGCTCCAAAGCGCCCTCCCGCATGTGCCTGATGGTGGGAGCAGTATGATTGTTCCAACCCGCCTCCGTCGGCATCGCACACACCAGCGCCAGGACCGGCTTGCCCTTCAGGGGCTTCCCCTGCCGCCGCATCCGCATCAGCGTGGAAATGTAAGGATTCGGCTGATAGCCAAGTTGCCTCGCGATCGCCTGAATTCGTTCCCGCGTGACCGGCGGAATTCGCGGGTTGTTAGCCAGGCTCATGGAAACCGTCGCCTGGGTGACGCCCGCTTGCGTCGCAATCGACTTCATTGTCACGCCATCGCTCATTGCTTAAGGATGAAAGCATCACTAGGCTTTCACTGCGAGGCGCAAAACGAATTATTCCTACCGTCTCACCCTTTACCCACCCCTGCCAAGTTAAGCCGACTGCGTGTCGACGTCGGTTGCCCTCCCTGAATTTGACCAAACCCATGAACCCAACCAAATCACGATCCCCACGATCGATCCTCGGAGCGATCCTGTTCACCAGCCTCGCGGCCACGGGGCACGCGCAGACGGCCCCCGCTGCTCCCGCCGCCCCGCGTAATCAAGAAGTGGTTACGCTGTCTGAATTCAATGTCAGCGCCGATGGCGACCGGGGCTATATCGCCTCGGAAACCCTCACCGGCACGCGCGTCCGTACGCCGATCATCGATCTGCCGTACACCGTCAACGTCCTCACCAGCGAATTCTTTGAGGACTTCGGCATCTTTGAATTCTCCGACAATCTCGTGCACGTCGGCAGCTTCACCGGCCTCGACATCGGCGGCAGCTTCTCGCTCCGCGGTTTCAGTTCCAGCTACCAGCTGCGCGATGGATTCTTCCGGCTCGGCCGCTATGGTTCGAGTAACATTGACCGGATGGAGATCATCAAGGGCTCCAATGCCGCCATCTACGGGCGCACTTCCCCCGGAGGCATGGTCAACATGATCTCGAAGCAGCCCAAGTCGCGGACGAATCACAAACTCACGCTGAATTACGGTGACTACGGCACGCAACGCGTCACCGGCGAATCAACAGGTCCACTCGCTTCCACCAAATGGGGCAAGACGGGCTATGTCGCCACCGCGAGCCACTATCAACGTGAGTTCAACCAGGAGTACGCCCGCAATCGGAATCACGAATACTACCTGGCGATGTCCCACACGTTCCCGGACAACTCCAATCTCTTTGTTTCCGGCGAGTTCTTCCTGCAGCAGCGCGTTCCCCCTATCAATTCCGCTCCGCTCATCATCGACCAAAAGGGCACCGCGACCAACACGGACGACCAAGCCATCGGCCACGCTTGGAACCTTGCCCAATATAATCCCTACGGCCCGAATAGCGAACTGACCCGCGGCTACTCCGGCTTGACGGCGTTCTACGACAAGCGCATCAACGAGGTCTTCAGCTTACGCGCGGCCGGCAACTACTACGGCGCTCGTCGTTGGGACTATAATCAAAACACCGGCTGGGGCACGATTAACATCAACCCCGCCAACCCCACCACCCCGATTACCTCCGCCCGTGGCGCTACGCCCACCAAGGGTCAGATCGTCGAGGACGGCGGCGGCGTTCAGGTCGATTTGCTCGCACACTATTTCCTGCGCAATCGTGCCATCGAAAACCGCACGCTGCTCACCGTCGATGTCAACGACTATTATCGTTGGGACCCCGCCCGCCAATTCGCGGCCGCGGGCGATCCTGACTTGGTCGCCTGGAACGCAATTCGCACCGTGCGCCTCGACTCCGAGTTCCGTCCCATCGGCCCCATCGAATACTTCCCGTATTGGATCAAGTGGGGCAAGGAAGTCTCCACCCGCATCCGCAAGATGCGCTCGACCGTCACCGGCGGTCTGATCCGCCATCAATCGGCTTTCCTGAAAGGCGACCTCCTCACCTACGCCGGTGCCCGCTATGATTCCGTGCGTTTCCGGCATCGCGAATTCACGACGCCTCCAGCGGGTTTTGCTCCCGGACAATTGCTCGACAAATCCATGTCCGAGTTGAAGCCCAACTTGGGCGTCAACTACAAGCTCACGCGCAATCTCCGTATCTTTGCTAATTATAGCGAAAGCTACTTTGTGCCCCAGGCTGACGCTCCCGCCGCCGTCGCTCGTCCTGACTACCAATCCGAAACCGCCGAAGGCTATGATTATGGTTTCAAGGGAGGTTTCTTCGAGGATCGACTGAACTTCACCGTCAGTGGATTCTACGCCACGCGTAATAATGTCAGCGTGACCGAGGTGGAGGAAACGCCTATTGGGTCCGGCGACTACATCACGATTGTTCGACGCGATGGCAATCAGCTGGTCCGCGGTTATGAACTCGATGTCAACTGGCGCGTCTCGGATGAGATTTCAGTCGGTGGAAGCTGGGGCAATGTGTATTCGATCTATACCGACTTCGGCAGCGCGTTCCCGCTCGCCATCGGCCGCCGCGTTAACGGCATCGCGCCGAAGAACGGCAGCATCTATGCCCGTTATTCCCCCAGCCAGGGATCTTTGAAGGGATTCTCCGCCAATGTGAGCGTCGCACATTCCGGCGCCACCCCCTCCTACGCTCCAAACTCGGGCGACACCTATATCACCACTGCGACGGGTGCACGGGTTCTCACTCGATCGACCAATCAATGGAGTCTCGTGTCCGATGCCTACACCCTCGTAAGCGTCGGCGCCCGTTACCGCCTGCCGGGCCGCTCCAAGGTGAGCCACACGATCGGAGTCAATATCAACAATGCCCTGGACAAAGTTTATAACCGCGCCAACCGCCTGCCTGGCGAGGAGCGCGCGTTCTACTTTACCTATACCCTAAATTTTGCGGGCGCTGGCCGCTAAGCTGCGATCGTGTCTCTGCCTCGCTCTCAGCCGCCGGCTCACGCCGGCGGCTTTTTTGTCCACGCGTCATGCCGGCGCATCAATCGCGCTGAGCGGGTCATTCAAATCCGGATGGGGGAAGGGGACCCGGTGGCGCCACGCAGGACCTCTCCGTTGGCCTTGCCCAGCCGTGACGTGACCACTTTACCGCCGAAGGGAACGCGGGGGATTCGGCCTAACCCTCGGAAAAGGTCCCATGGAAGACCGGGTACGTTGGCTGATAGTCGCCGCCTGCGAAATCCTTTAAGATAGCAAAATCTTCCGGGCTGGGTGCAGTGGCTGCGAAATCCCCGCGCGTCCCCCGCCATCCTTGGCCCCCAGCCCGGAAGATTGCTCTCTCTTTCCCGGGCCAAACGACCTTGGGACGCCACGACGGTTCCTACGAGGCCAGGCTTCTCCCGAGACCCTTCGCGTATTTCCCGACCGCTGACCCGTTGAAGCGAGTCTTCCGCCCAAAGACACTCGTTGACGGCAACCGCCGCGTCCGCCCCATCTGCCGCCGTGATCGTCCGTTTACCTCATGGTTTCGCCACGTTCACGATAGTGAACCTCCGGTGTCGAAGCGGGCACATGAGGAGGCAACGATCCCTCCTTACCCTCGGCCA
>CAYVDZ010000199.1:0-8447 GCA_964450575.1 uncultured Opitutus sp. | reverse complement strand
GATACGGGGATGGCCAGGCATGCGATGATTGCCGGAAGGATCCTCCCAGCGCCCGAGAGCCACGTGAAATCCTGCGGCCAGCGAACCGCTGAGTCGGCTGAATGTTGCCAGGGCCGCACGTCGACGCCGCCACGGGCACGATCGTACCCTGGACCATTTAGGAGCACAGGTTTCATGATAGAATGCACTGACGGCGGAGAAACCGCGTGAAGGGTGGGAAATCGCGCGGTGGAGGCCTGACGTCACGCCGGACGCTGGGTGTAATGTCGATTGTAGAGCCTCCCCGGATTCCTGCACGGACATATATGAATGCGGCCTATCGGCGGGCTCCCAACGGCATCGTGCGCGGTTCCGTCCGAAACTTTCGGCCACTTTGATCTTCGATTTCGAAGCTCAACCGGACTTCGCCGTCAGTCGCCGAGATGGGTGTCGAAAACTCGAACGGGAAGGCGGTGTCCTGCAGCGTCCGCGTGCCCTCTCCGGTCGTAACGGCCAGGGTAACGGACTTTGCCGCACCTTCCTCACCGCGAAGGAAGGCATACAGCCAGGTCAATTCCGGGCCGAATGACATCACCATGGCTTCCAACTCCTCACCCATGGCAGTCGGGATTCGCAGCTGACGAGTCACTCCGGGTGGAGCCGGGGCGGCGTCGAGCTGGTGTTGAAAAGCGGGCACCGCCTTCAGTCCCTGAATCCTGATGGCCAGCATTCCCTTGGGTGGAAGCGAAACGCGAAAGCTCCCGTTCTCCACCACCACAGCCTGGCTTTGGCGCTGGCCATCCACCCACGCCACGCCCGAGAACACGCCGGTGGCATTGCCCGCGAACCGCGAGCGGTCCAACTGAACCCTCACCTCTGCCAACGGCCGGTCGCACTCATTCATCAGTGCGACGCAAAAGACATCGTCCTTGCGGCCGGCCACGTAGTTTACCTGGACATTGTCCGTCGTCACAAGCCCCTTGGGCATCCAGGGCTGCACCTGATCGAGGTCGTAGAAACGGCCGGGGCGGCCATAAACCAGCGCCCCCAGGTAGGCGTACGCCTCCGCGTAGTCGCCGGGGAAATCAACCTTTCCCCGGGAACGATCGTACGCCTCCGCCATGAGATAATCCAACACGAGATTGGCCATGGGGAGAATGTGGTTGAAATGGAACGATGTGGTCCTGGCCAGATCCGCGTGGGCGTGCAGCGGGAAGTCGAACTTCTCCTGCGCGGTGGAGTAATGGGTATTGATATGATAACCGGGAAAATTTGCATAACGTCCAATGATCGCCGACCGGGCGATGTCGCGGAGAAACCCGTCGTTCGCCTGCCGGGCCAGGCGGAGGAAGTAAGGCGCATGGGTGGCGAGGAGAATGCCGATTCTTCCACTCGTGCCGTTGCCTTCAGCCATGAGTCCCTGGTCGGAAACTCGCCAGGCGGGAACCGTTTCCGGCTTCGCCGGCACCAACCCCGGCAGGTGGCTGCCTCGCCGGGGAGCGAAGCCGCTTTGGTTCACCGTGATGTCGCTCTCCGGGACGGAAGGGTAAAACCAGATGAACTGGGCGTAGCGGCGCGCCCCGGTATGCGCCGCCTGCAGATACTTGGCGGCCCCCGTCTCAACATAGAGTTCATACAGCTCTTTCCACCATGGAGTCATATAATCGAAAAACGTCCCCACACCCGCCTCTTTGAAATCAACCGGCTGGCGCTCGATGCGCTGGGCAATATAAGTGTCGGCCTTGCGCTGCGCGCTGGCGAGGAGGTGCTGCTCCCTGGTGACACGATAGAGCCACAGATCGTTCTGCCAGGAACCGCCCGCCGTAACCCACTCCATGTTCAGCATGCGATCTTGCCCGTGCAGCGCCCGGGCGTAGGCCGCAAAGACGGGTGACGAGCCTCCGGTCATCCGGTGCAGTATCGCTAGTTCCGAGAGCGGCATCGCCGGCCCGGCCATCCTTCGCGAGGGCGACTGGGTGGCACGACGTTTCGCCTCCTCAGTGAGCGCAAACAGGAATTTCTCACGCGACATGAGATACTCAAGAATCGGGATACCCTGCGTTCGAAAGAGCTGTTCGTTGTCCGTGACGATTCCGAGTGTGAGCGGATGCAGGGCGCTCACATTTTTGACGGTGCCACCCGAATCCGGGTAGCTGAAGGCGCGGTGTGTCGGTTCGAAATGGCCGTGAGGGCCCACGGCGTAGTCCAGAATGTTGTCGAACGCCTGATTCAGGGTGCTGAGGGTATTCTCCCGGCGATCGCGAAAGTCGCAAATGGCGCGCGCCACGTGTTCGAAGGCGGCAGTCAACGACCCTGGTCGCGCGACGAGCACCACGGTATAGGTCGAGCGCCGGCCGGGCTCGAACCGGGAGTCCTGGGCGCCGGGGAAGGGGGTGAACACCAGCGGTTGCGCTTCCCCCTGCGGATTCCGCACCGTCACCCCGAAACGGCGGTTTCGGCCGTTCGGCATCTCGTAGGGAAACTGTCCGGGATCGGCCATGACACCCACCGTGCCTACCCTCGTCTGGACGAGGCATCCGGGAATTGAGCAATGATCATCAGGCATCAGCAGCCCCGCGGGCGGCAGCCGGCGCCCGTCCCAGACCAGCGGCTGCCACAGTTCCAGCACTTCGCTGAGCGGCGCCGCCGGCGCCCCGGAGTAGGCCACCGCGTAGTGGGCGGCGGTCTTGGCCGTGAACGTGTAGGTAATCCGCGGATCGGCCGACCCGGGCGGCAGGACCACTTCCGCGCGCAGATCGAGTTCTTCCGCCGCGAAATTCCAGCGGACGGAGGACGCACTCACCGCGACCTCGGGCTTGCCCAACCGCACGACTCTTCCCGTCTCGAAGAGGTCGACGATGACCGGGCCACCCGCCACCTTCCAGCCCGTTAAATTATAGATCGGTTCCAGTGACTTCGCTCCCACCATCACCAGCGGCGCAGGCTGCACCAAGGCGGTAAACTCGGGGCGGAAGATTGCCTCGCCAGATCCGTCCTTCGGACGAATTTGAAGCGAGCCGTCACTTTCCGCGACGATGCGATACGCGTCGTTCTCAAACACGGCCGTCGTCGCCGCGGCGCATGTCACACCGGCCGACAGCCCGGCCAGGATGAGACGCGCCACCGCGCGTCTTCTGAGTTGAGTCTCTGGATTGATCATAGGCACAGTATCTTCCCCTGTTTGTCCGGTAGAACCGCCGCATGAATGGGGAGTTGGATTTGAACCGGCATCACTTGGTTGGGCGAAGCTACGATCGGGGATCGTACCAGCGATCGGCAAAGGGTTTGTTCCTCATCGTGTCCGGCCAGCCCCACAGCCGCACGTTCGTCTCGTTGTAAGAGTGCAGGGGCGGCAACACGGCCCAACGGTGACCAACACCGCAGCTGCCACAATGCCGGTGCATGTCTACAGTTGACGATCGGTTTGTCTTGCCCGGCATACCCCCACGGACCGCGACAACCCGACTTTCAGGAAACGGAAGTCTTACACTCGCTTTACCTTCCCCACCGACTGGGACCCGGGCAACCGCCCCACCCGGTGATCGTCGAGTATCTCGGATTGCGGAAGAACGTGCGCCAGGCGCAGGGCTACGGTTTCGGGATTTCAGGGGGGAGCAGATACAGCTGGGTCGTGCTGCCGTATGTCGCTACTGGAGGAAAGACCGAGGCCCCAATCGACGGCAAATCGCACGAGTCGTGGTGGGGAAATCCGGCTGCGACTATGCCGCCTCTGGGGCGGAGATCCGGATCGGGTTGTGCTGGTCGGGTATTCGCGTGGTGCGATCGCCCGCAATTTCATCGGGCTTGCGGCGGTTGATGCTGGGCGCTCCGACAGCAACCCGGCGGGCACGGGATCCAGAGATATACAAATTCACGCACCCAGTGCCACCAGCCACGATCACGGCGAGCGCGTCATGGGCCGGCACTATAGAGAGGGCATTTCAGCCCACCGCAAGCGGACGGGCGATGGACGGGCCCAGGGTCAACCGTCGACTAAAGGTGGAATTGCGGATGTATAGACAGATCGCTAAGGGAATGGAGAGAAGAGCGCACGTCGCCCCGGGAATCGGGGCCCAAAACCCTACCGATGAAAATTGCATCTGCGATACTGTTTCTACTGTGGCTAGGTGTCGGACATTCAGTGACGGTGGCTCAAACTGCGACCGGATCAATCCGGGGCCGGGTTATGAGCGCCGAGAGCAGCAACTATTTGGAGGGCGCCGTCGTCACCGTTCAGGGCATGGCCGGACGCCTGTCGGAGCGGCTGCAGCCAACGATGAGTGGCTCGTTCATGAAGATCTTCGGCGCCAAGCCAAAGTTCGGTCTGACCCTGAGTTGTCGCCGCGGACATGTACCGGTATGACGCCGACGCGTCCACCCGAGACGGGTCCTGCACGGTGCGCACGCGCGTTCCTGTGCGCGTCGGCGCCACCGAGAGCCGGGTCGACGGCGATTCACATGTTGTCACATTCAACACCACCGCGGGCAGCCGCGTAACCCTGAAGGCACTCTTATGAAAGCTCCCCTTCTCCTTGGTTCGCTGATCGCACTCGCGATCTTCGAGAGCACCGCCGCCGAGTCGCCCGCGCTCTGGTATCGCCAACCGGCGTCCGCCTGGCACGAGGCGCTGCCCGTCGGCAATGGCCGGTTGGGCGCGATGGTGTTCGGCGGCACCGCGCGTGAAAGGATCCAGCTCAACGAAGCGACGATCTGGTCGGGCCAGCGGGCCGACTACGACCGCGTCGGCGCGCACCAGCACCTGCCGGAGATTCGCCGGCTGCTTTTCGCCGGCCAGTACGCCGAAGCCGAAGCGCTGACCGCGCAGGAGATGCACGGCGAGCGGCCGCTCGGCTGGTACCAGCCGCTCGGCGATCTCGTCCTGGAGTTTCCCGGGCATGAGGCCGCGACGAACTTCCGCCGCGAGTTGGACTTGGATGCGGCCGTCGCGCGGACCACATATCGCGTGGGCGGGACCACGTTCGTCCGCGAGGTTTTCTCCAGCGCGCCCGACCAGGTGATCGTCGTCCGGCTGACGTGCGACCGGCCGGGCGACCTCACGTTATCCGCGCAATTGACGCGCACGGAGTCCGCGGAGGCGCTGACGCTCCCCGACGGGTCGCTGGAGCTTCGAGGCCAGGCGGATCGCGGCAAGCCGACGGCCGGTGTCTCCTTCGTCGGACAACTGCACGCCGAAACCGACGGCGGCCGCGTGGTGAGCGCCGGCGGCCGGCTGCGGATCGAGCAGGCGAATGCCGTTACGCTGCGGCTCACGGCGAGCACCGATTACTTCCGAGAGCCGGCCGGCGAGCGCGCCACGCGCGATCTGGCCGCGGCCCGGGGCAGGTCGCTGGCCGCGCTGCGCGAGGCCCACACCGCGGATCACCAGCGGCTGTTTCGCCGCGTGAAGCTCGAACTCGGCCCGACGCCAGCCAACGCGACGGCGCTGCCGACGGATGCACGGCTGCTGCGGTTCCGCGGTGGAGCGGCGGACGAGGGTCTGCTCGCGCTGTATTTCCATTACGGCCGGTATCTCCTGATCGGATCGTCGCGTCCTGGTCCGCGGAACCTGCCCGCCAACCTCCAGGGCATCTGGAACGAGGAGTTCACGCCCCCGTGGTTCTGCGGCTGGCACTTCGACGTCAACGCGCAGATGAACTACTGGCTCGCCGAGACGACAAACCTCAGCGAGTGCCACGAACCGCTCTTCGGGCTGCTCGAGCGGCTGCAGCCGGGTGGCCGCCAGACGGCACGCGACGTCTACGGCACGCGTGGCGCGGTCGTGTCGCATCGGACCAATGGCTCGCTCTTCACCAGCCCGGTGAAGGGACTGACGCTGTGGCCGAGCGGCCTCGGCTGGCTGTGCCAGCATCCATGGGAGCACTACCAGTTCACCCGCGACCGCGCGTTCCTGGCGCGGCGCGGCTATCCGCTGATGAAGGACGCGGCGGAGTTCTTCCTGGACTGGCTCGTGCCGGATCCGAAGACCGGGCAGCTGGTGAGCGGACCGTCGTTCTCCCCGGAGAACATGTTCCTGATCGACGGCAAGCCGCATGGGCTCGTGATGGGCCCGACGATGGATCAGCAGATCGCGGCGGAGCTCTTCGACAACTGCCTCGCCGCGGCGCAGGTGCTCGGGATCGATGATGACTTCACGCGCGAGGTTCGTGCCAAGCGCGCGCAGCTCGCGCCGACGCCGATCGGGCCGGACGGCCGGCTGCAGGAATGGCCGCAGCCCTTCCCCGAGCGGGAGCCGGGCCACCGGCACATGTCGCACCTGTATGCGGTTTATCCGGGCGGGCAGATCACGCCGCGTGACACGCCTGAGCTGGCGGAGGCAGCGCGAAAATCGCTCGCCTTCCGGATTTCCGGCGGCGGCAGCACGCACGGAGCGAACCTCAGCGACAGCAGCAATACCGGCTGGAGCCTCGCGTGGAACGCAGGCCTATGGGCGCGGCTGGGCGACTCCGCCATGGCCCATCAGACGCTAACGTCGCTGGTGCGGCGGGCGGCGTTCCCCAACCTGATGGACTTTCACCCGCGGAAGGACACGCCAGGGGCGTTCCAGATCGACGGCAATCTCGGGGGAACGGCGGCGATAGCGGAGATGCTGCTGCAAAGTCATCACGGCGAGATTGAATTGCTGCCGACTCTGCCGGCCGCCTGGGCGACTGGCGCCGTCACGGGGCTGCGGGCCCGTGGCGGCTACACGGTCGATATCTCCTGGCGCGAAGGCCGCCTCGCCTCCGCGGCGATCACGGCTGACCGCGACGGACACGGCGTCGTGCGCGCCGCCCAGCCTTTCACACTGGCCGGCCAGACCAGCCGGCTGGAGGGCGGATCACACGTGGTCACCTTTTCAGCCAGCGCCGGAATTCGCCACCGTGTAGAACCAGTGCAGTGACCACTGTCGTCGAGCAGCCCCCCATACCTCAGCCATGGCTCCAGTCCACCTCCTTCGGTTTGCGAGTGTCCACCTGATGCTGTTCGCGGGGTTGTTGGTCTCACCCGCCGCGGCTCCCTCCTTTGCAACGGTTGGTTCCGGCGGCTGGGCCGAAATCAACGCGAAGGACGGCGACGCCGTATTCAACGCCGATTTCTCCGGCTCGGATTTCCGCGGCGCACCCACGCCCTCGCGACTGGAGGGGAGCGTCGGGACGGCGCTGGCGGCACGGCTTGGCGACGCGGAGCTTGCGCACGAGCAGCTCAAGCTGCAGTTCGAGCGCACCACCTGGCCAAACCTCATGGATTCGCACCCGCGGCTCGGCGGGAACACCGCGAGTTTCCAGATCGACGGGAATTTTGGCGCGACGGCAGCAACTACTGAAATGCTGCTGCAGAGCCACGCGGTGAATCTAGCGAGCGGCCGCGAAACCCGAGAGCTCGATCTTCCGCCAGCAGTTCCGCTCGTGTGGACGCGTGGATCCGTGACGGGGCTCCGCGCTCGCGGCGGATTAACTGTAGATCGGGCGTGGGCCGATGGCCGCCTTAACTCAGCACAACTGACGGCCACTGCGTCGGAACATTGTGCCGTGCGAGCTCAACACCCATTTACGATTTCCAAGGCCGGGCGGCACATCGCCTCGAGCAGCCTTCAAGCCGGCGACATGTCGCGACAATCACCGCCGATACTGGCCAAAGTTATCAATTGGCTGCCGACTAGCATGGCTAGCGGTTTGACGATCCGCTGGCCTGCTGAAAACCTGAACGTTCAGGGACTGCTTCAACTCGCATGAAAACCTTCACCGGGATATACCCCATCGTTAACACGCCATTCAACGATGACGGCACGCTGGATCTGGTGAGCCAGCGCCGCCTGGTGCGCTTTCTCATCGATTCCGGCGCACATGGTTTGGGCCTGTTTGGCAACGCCAGCGAAGGGTACGCCCTCGCCGAGGAGGAACGCCGCCTGCTGACGCGCGTGATTCTTGAGGAGGTGGACGGCACGATCCCCGTCGTGGTGAGTAGCGGCTACACGGGCACGGACGTCGCGGTGTCGCTCAGCGTCGAGGCGCAGAATGCCGGGGCGGATGCGCTCATGATCATGCCGCCGCATTTCCTCAAACCGGATGCCGAGGGAGTCTATCAATATTTCGCCGCGATCTCCCGCGCCGTACGCATACCGATCATGGTGCAGGACGCTCCGCTGATGACGCAGGTGCCGATGGGAGCCGATCTGCTGGCCCGCATGGCGCGTGAACTCGAGCAGGTCCGCCTGGTAAAGGTGGAAGCTCCCCCAACTTCGCCAAAGATCAGCCGGCTTAAGCAACTCGCAGGCGAGAACCTGATCCTGTTCGGTGGTCTCAATGGCAACTTCCTGCTCGAGGAGCTCGCCCGCGGCGCCGTGGGCACGATGCCGGGCAGCGACATGCCCGACCTGTTCATAAAAATGTGGAACGCCCACCAGCGCGGCGACCTGGCCGCAGCCCGGACCGAGTTCGCCCGCGCCCTGCCGCTCATCCGTTATGAGC
>CAYVDZ010000198.1:0-8448 GCA_964450575.1 uncultured Opitutus sp. | reverse complement strand
AGCCAAGCTTGGACGTCCAGCCTGGATCTCCGGCCACCGACTTCAGCGTCTTCGCTTTTCGCCTTTTAACCGACGCAAACGCAAGGCACGTTCCTGCGATGCGCGTCCTCATTGCGTTCGATAAATTCAAGGACTCGCTCAGTGCGAACGAAGCGTGCTCCCACACGGCCGCCGCCCTGCAGGAAGCGCATCCCGACTGGACCATCGACCTCTGCCCCTTGGCGGACGGCGGCGAAGGGTTCTGCAGTATCTTGACCAACGCCGCCGGTGGCCAGGTCATCGGCTCGACGGTGATGGATCCGCTCGGCGATCCCGTGCAGGCCGCATTGGGCATCGTGCCGCTTTCGCGCATTCCGGCGGCGGCGCGCGAACAACTCGCGATGACGCCAAATCCGCGCCAACTTATTCCCACCCTCGCGGTGATTGAAATGGCCTCGGCCTCGGGACTCGCGCTCTTGGAACCACCCGACCGCAATCCCTGGCAAGCCAGCACCTACGGCACCGGCGAACTCATTCGCACGGCCGCCGATCTCGACGTCTCAGGCATCCTCCTCGGCGTGGGAGGCAGCGCCACGCATGATTTGGGACTCGGTGCGCTGGCCGCGCTCGGACTCGAATTTTATTCGGCCAAGGGCGCGCGAATCAATGATCCCATTCCAGCGCGCTGGCAGGAAATCGATTATATCGATGGACGCGTGCATCCAGCACTTCCCCCAGTGCGGATCGCTTGCGATGTCACCAATCCACTCACGGGTCCAAAGGGCGCCGCCGCCGTCTACGGACCGCAGAAGGGGTTGAGAGCAGCAGACCTGCCGCGGTTGGATCGGGAGAGCGCCCGGCTCGCCGAGCTCCTGTGTCGGCACTTCAATCAATCGGAGACGCTCATGGAGCGTCCGGGTGCGGGAGCGGCTGGCGGAATTTCGTTCGGCTTGATGGCCGCGGCCGGCGCGTCTCTTCTTCCTGGATACGACCTCGTGGCCGCGTGGCTCGACGTCGAGGCCCGGCTTGCGGCCGCGGATCTCGTCATCACCGGTGAAGGACGTTTCGACGAGAGTTCGCTCAGCGGAAAAGGCCCCGGAGCCATCGCCGCCCGTGCGCTCGCGCTTGGGAAAGAGGTGCATGTGTTCGCCGGGAGTGCCACGGTTCAACAGCCGCCCGAACACTTGAAGTTGCATCCGATCACGCCCGCCGGCGTGTCGCTCGATCAGGCGTTGAGCCAAGCGTCCCGTTTCCTGCGAGATACAGTAAGGCGCGTGTTTCGGAGGTAGGTTTGAACCCGCCGGACCGTCTCCGCAACGAGCGGTTGCCAGGCGGACCGGGCGAACCGTTTCGAGGTCGATTCAGTCGGGTCCGACCGACCCGCCGGATCCGGATTTTCGGACAACGCTTCGGTTCTGAAACCGCGCCGGAACAACAGGCTCCGTCGCTCTGCTTGAGGTAACGCCGGTTTATCGGTCGAAACGACTGGACCGGAGCCGCGCACGGCGGCATGTCTTCGCGTTAATGACCGGAGTTGCCCGTCTCTTTTCCCTGCCCAATCTCCTGTCGCTGCTCGTGCCGTTGCTGGGGCTCATCGGTTGCAGTTCCACCCAGCCGCCGTCGCAAGCGGCCGCGCCGACCCGGCCCTTGTTCACGCCACCGACGCCGACGATTGTCGTGCCGGCCCCGCCGAGCCGCAGCTCCACCGGTTTGCCACGCGTGATGCTCGGCATCGATGTGCTCGAGGCCGATGGATTCGCCGCCGTGAAAGGCAAACGCCTTGGGCTGCTCACGCATCCGGCCGGCGTTAACCGGCGTGGCGTCCAGACGATCGAGGTCCTGCGTCGCGCCCCCGGAGTACGACTGGTCGCGCTTTACGGACCGGAACACGGCATCTATGCCGACGCCCCGGCGGAAATCAAAATCGGCAACAGCGTGGATCAACGCACCGGGCTGCCGGTGTTTTCCGTATACGGTCAGTTTCGCCGGCCGACGAAGGAAATGCTCAAGGGCATCGATGCGATGGTCGTGGATTTACAGGACATCGGCACACGCAGCTACACGTATGTCAGCGCGATGAAATGGACGATGGAGGCGTGTTTTGAAAACAACATCGAAGTGATTGTCCTCGACCGCCCGAATCCGCTCGGCGGGCTCAAGGTTGATGGCCCTCCGCTCGATGCGCAGTGGGCCGCCAAGAATTACGTTGGCGCGTTTCGCGTACCCTATGTACACGGCCTCACGATCGGCGAACTCGCGCGGCTGGCCAAGGAGGCGCCCGGCGTAATGGAAGTATCGGAAGCAGTTCGGGCGCGCGGCAAACTCACGGTCGTGCCGATGCGCGGATGGACCCGCTCGATGCGTTGGCCCGAGACGGGCCTGACGTTCATCCCCACCTCGCCCGCCATTCAGGATTGGGCGGCGGTCCAGGGTTACCCCATGGTCGGGCTCGGCACCTATGTGGACAATCGCGTGAACGTCGACATCGGCCTCACGCATGGCGTCGGCCGCTCGTATCCATTTCGTGGATTGTCTCATCGCACCGTGAAACTCGAGGTGCTGGAGAAGGAGCTCCGCGATTTAAAAATGCCCGGGATTCAATTCCGGCGCGTCAGCGCTCCCGGCCGCGATGGCAAACCGGCCACCGGGCTCTACATTGAAATCACCGATTACGACGATTGGCGTCCCGCGGAACTCAACTTTCACCTCATGCGGATCGCCTGCAAGCTGGCCGCCCCGCGCAACCCGTTCGCCGCCGCGCCCGGCCGGAACTTCAGCGGCTTTATGCGGCACATGGGATCGCAGGGCTTCATGAACGACCTCGCAGCCAAAGGTGCCCGCGTCGATGTCGATGCCTGGGTGCGCACCTGGCGCGAGCAGGCCAAAGTCTATCAGGAACAAAGCAAACGCTACTGGTTGTATCGCTGAGAAAGTGATACAGGCATTCCTGCCTGTAACGGTCGGGCGCTCGCGCTTTTTCAAAACCCCTTCAGCGGACAGACAGGAATGTCTGTATCACCTTCGATCCCCGCACCCGTCTTACCCTCATGACTTTCTACGATTACGCGGTGATCGCGTTCTACTTCGTGTTCATGCTGGCCATGGGCTGGCTGGCGGCACGGTTCGTGAAGAACAGCAGCGACTATTTCCGCGGGGGCGGACAAATGCTATGGTGGCTCGTCGGCAGCTCCGCTTTCATGACGCAGTTTAGCGCCTGGACCTTCACCGGCGCCGCAAGCAAAGCTTACTCGGAGGGCTGGCCGATCCTGGTCATCTTCTTTGCCAACGCAGTCGGGTTCGGCTTCAACACCTTCTACTTCGCCGCCCGTTCGCGCCAGATGCGCGTCATCACGGTGATCGAAGCGGTGCGGATTCGCTTCAGCGCGGCGAATGAGCAGATCTTCACCTGGCTGCAGATTCCGCTCGGCACCCTGTACGCCGGAATCTGGTTGAACGGTCTCTGCGTGTTCCTAGCCGCCGCGTTCGGCTTTGATCTCACCTGGACCATCATCATCACCGGCGCGGTGGTGGTGATCGCCAGCATTGTCGCCGGCAGCTGGGCCGCCGTCGCGGGCGATTTTATTCAGGTGCTGATCCTCATGCCGGTGACGATTGTCGCCGCCTATCTCGCGTTGCAGGCGGTCGGCGGCTTCGAGGGTTTCTTTGCGAAATTGCCCCCCGGCCATCTCGATCTCGGCGCGATGTTCGACTCAAATCTGATGATGATCTGGATCGGCGCGATCCTCATCAAGCAGTTCATCTCCACGAACAATGTGCTCGATTCGTCGCGCTACCTTTGCGTGAAAGACAGCACGCACGCCCGCCGTGCGGCCCTGCTTGGCGCGATCCTTTTTCTCGTGGGACCGATCGCGTGGTTCATCCCGCCGATGGTCGCGCGCATTGTGCATCCGGACCTCGCGGCGATCTTCCCCAATCTGAAAAATCCCTCCGAGGGCGCCTTCCTCGCGATCTGTTTAACCACTATGCCCGCCGGCATGATTGGCCTGCTGCTCAGTGGGATCTTCGCGGCCACCATGTCGTCGATGGACAGCGGCCTCAATCGCAACGCCGGGATCTTTGTCCGCAGCTTCTATCAACCGATGCTGCGCAAGCGTGCCACCGATCGCGAGCTCGTGGTTGCGGGCAAGGTGACCACCACCGTGATGGGCGGCCTGGTGATTCTCGCCGGGCTCAACTTCAGCCGGCTCCAACATCTCGGGCTCTTCGATCTGATGCTGCAATTCGGCACGCTCGTGGCCGTGCCCTACACCATTCCGCTGGTCCTCTGTATCCTCGTTAAACGTACAGCCCCGTGGGCGGGTTGGTCGACGGTGTTTGTATGTTTTGCGGTGTCGATCCTCACGACCCGTTACCTCGACGCCGCCTGGCTGGAGCGCACCTTTGATCTGTCCGCCCCGCTGAATGCCTCCGAGCGCAGCACGTGGACCGTCGCCTCCGGCGTGCTGATGAATGTGACCGTGGGCTGTATCTGGTTTTTCAGTACCCGCCTCTTCTGGAATGCGTCGGCCCCGGAGTATCGCAGCCGCGTGGAGGACTTCTTCGTGCGCATGCGCACGCCCATCGACTTCAAACGCGAGATTGGCGAAGAGACCGACAGTCGCCAAGGCTTGGTCCTCGGAATGCTGTGTCTCTGCTACGGCGGCTTCATTTCTCTCCTCGCGCTGATCCCGAATCCCCTCAGCGGCCGGCTGGGCTTCCTGTTTTGCGGCGGCGTGGTCCTCGCGATCGGCTTCGCCCTCAGGCGGGGTGCGCGGGTCCGCCCCCAGGGTCCGAATGGGATGCGTTCGCCAGGAGAGACGATGGAGAACGTAGCCAGTCGCAGGTAGAGCAGGACTTCCCGTCCGTCTCACTGCCCGGCGCTATCCGCATCTTCTCCTGCTCCCCATGTCATACCGCGGCAAACTCATCCTGCTTCCCCCCAACCGCGTCTGGCGCACGTATCCAGGCGGACGCACGCTCGATACGCTCGCCGGCGCGCCTTCACCCGCCGATACCCATTTGGCGGAAGATTGGATCGCGTCGGTGACCCGGGCAGTCAATCGCGGCCGGGAGGAGATTGCCGAAGGAATTTCGACCGTCCGCGTTGGACTCGATCCGACGCCGCACAACTTCGCCGAACTCCTCGCCCGCGATCCCGAATACTTTCTCGGCGCGACGCACGTGAAGACATTCGGCGCCCAGCCGCAGTTGCTCGTAAAGTTTATCGATAGCGGGACCCGCCTGCATTTTCAGGTGCATCCCACGCGGGAATTTGCCCAACGCGTTCTCGGACAGCCCAGCGGGAAGACCGAGGCCTACTATGTCCTGGATGTGCGCGAGCCGGACCCGTCGACGGGCGCTGAACCCACGGGTTATATCTATGTCGGATTCCAGCGTCCACCGACACCGGCCCGGTTGCGGGACCTCATCATCCAGCAGGACATCGCCGGGATTGAAGCGTGCTTTGACCGCATCCCGGTTCGAGCGGGCGACACCTTTTTGATTCCGGGCGGCACTCCGCACGCGCTGGGTGCCGGCCTGTTTCTGATCGAGATTCAGGAACCCAGCGACCTTGTGGTCAGGTTCGAATTCGAGCGCGCCGGCTACGTCCTGCCGGAGGCCGCCCGCTTCATGAACCGCGACGTGGACTTCGCGTTGAGCGTATTCAACTTTTCACCACTGACGACGGCCGCCTTCGAACAACGCGTACGTTGTCAGCCGCAGCGGCTTCGCGCGTTTGGCTCCGAATCGTATCAGGATGAGCTGATTGGCGCCGACCGGACGGACTGCTTTCGCGTCGCCCGGACGCGAATCAACGCCCCTTTGGTTAAGGATGAAACCAGCGCCGTTATCGCTATCATCACCGCGGGCTCCGTGAGTTGCGAGGTGGCCGGAGAAACCATCCGATTACGCACCTATGACAAAGTGTTTCTTCCTGCCGGACTCGGTCCGGTGAGTTTCACCCCTCATCCGAACGCTGAAATCCTGGAGTGTTTCCCGCCGATCGCCTGATGCCCAAGCCTACCTGCCTCTTTGCCGTTCTGACGCCCGCTGAAGTGCGTGAATTCCTGCCCGAGCCGATGCTCGAGCAGGTGCGGGCGCTCGCACCGACGTTTCGTCTGATCGATCCCACTGACCTCGCCCCGGAGGCCTTTGTGCGCGCGTTGGCGGAAGCAAATCCCGATATCCTCCTCGGTTGCTGGAAGACTCCGGCTCTCCCCGAATTCCTGCCGTCACGGCTTCGTTATATCTGCTATCTCACGGGCTCGGTGAAACGCCTGATTTCGCGGACGCATTTGGAGCGTGGACTAATCGTGACGAACTGGGGAGGTTCAATCAGCCGCACGGTCGCCGAGGCCGCCCTGTTCCACATTCTTGCCTGCCTGCGCCACGCCTCGCACTGGGCCATCACGATGCATCAACCCGGCGTGGCGGGTTGGAAGAACGGCCTGACCGATTCGCGCTCGCTCTTCTGCCGCAAGGTTGGGATCCACGGATTCGGCCCGGTTGCCCGCGAACTGGTGGGTTTGCTGAAGCCTTGGACCTGCCCGATTACGGCACTGGCTCCCGACCTCACCGAGGAACTGGCGCACGCCTATGGGGTGGAGCGCGCACCATCGCTCGAGGCCTTGTTCGCGGAGAACGAA
Source organism: uncultured Opitutus sp. (assembly GCA_964450575.1). Taxonomy (GTDB): domain Bacteria; phylum Verrucomicrobiota; class Verrucomicrobiia; order Opitutales; family Opitutaceae; genus ER46. The sequence continues at coordinate 1,822 of CAYVDZ010000198.1, read as the reverse complement.
ATCATCGTCGAGCTCGCTCCCCTCATCCCTGCCACCGAGGGCATCGTCACCGAACGCCTGCTGCGCAGCATCCGCCCGGGTGGTGTATTCATAAATGTAGGACGCGGCGCGGTGGTCGATGAAGCGGCCCTGCTCCGCGTCGCGCAGGAGGGACAAATCCAAATTGGCCTCGATGTCTACTCCACCGAGCCGCTCCCCGCTGACAGCGCATTTCGCCAACTCCCCCGGGTAAATCTGACTCCGCACAACGCGGGTCCGACCATCGATCGCTATCCCGATGCCGGAGCTTTTGCGCTCAGGAATCTCCGCGCTTTTGTCGAAGGCCGCCCGCTGGAGGCCGTGGTCACTCCGGAAATTTACGATCAGTCGTCCTGAAAAGAAGAAAGGGGAGAAACGGGAGAAAGAAGAAACATTGGAAAGAAGAAAACCGACTGCTCACTCCCGGAGGGATTCAACGCGGGCGTTGAAGGCGGCGAGTAACTCGGTGTGCTCACGGGCCTCGGCCCCATTCACATGCACGAGCCCGCGCGCAAATGGCGGCTGCTCATTCGGCTCATCCTGCCAGCGAGTCCACGCATAGCCGACCACGGAGGGATGCCGCGCCATGCGCTCCAAGGCGCTCCGACCCCGACGCAACATTCGCTCCAAGGTCGTCAGCCGCGGCTGGCGGCGTTTGGTGACGGCGCGGACGCCCGTTTCATCCATCCAGCAGACATCGCCCGCCATCACCGGTTGAGAACCAAGAGCGTCCGGCGCCGGCAGCTCATTCCAGCCGGGCATGGCGACATCGACGGCGGGATACGTGCATTCGGCCAGAACGCTCGTTCCCGTTTTCACCTCTCCCGGTGAGCCGTGCGCCGCGTCAAAACGACACCCGAAGATCAAATGGTTCGGGTCAACGTCCCGGACCGCCGCCGAGGTCGTCGCGAAGTAACGCCGTGCGAACTCACGGGACCACCGGGCTTCGTCGCGCGCATACCCTCGCGTCGCAATTCCGTATTCCTGGCGGGTCATCGTGCGCACCACCTCCTTGTTATTCAGCACGACACCCCAGGCCCGCGCCACGGCATCGAGGCGGCCCTGATGCAGCGCGAGCACAAACTCCCAGGCCGCATGGTAGGCGGCAAAAGTCGGCTCGAGGCTCAGGCAGATCTGCAGCAACGTGGGGCGCCCGCTGGCCGGCGACTGCGCCCAGCCGAGCGCGTCATCGGTCACCCAGCCGAGCAGTTCCTTTGTATCCGAAAACTGGGCACACACGGATTGCGCCCGGACGGCGGCCAGGGCCGTCCACTCCGCCGCAAACACATCGGGCAAACGCGTACCCGGAGCAACAATCAGTGGACCCGCCCGGCAGAAGTCGACGCCGGCCAGAAAAGGAAACCCATCTTCGCGCACGGAACCGTCGTCACCGACGCCGATCGTATTGAAACCCCAACTACGAAGCCGGCTCGCACTGTCGAGCGGCCAGCCCCGGTCGCCCGGTCGCGCCGAGGCCGTCACGCCATGCACGGCCTTGCAGAAAAAAGGCGACCCAGCCGGATCGAGGAGAGTCCACTGACCGTCCAGCCTTTGACCCACGCGAAAAAAACCAGGCGTTCCCCGCAGGGTGACGGAGCGCAGGACCGGAGCGGCGGAAAGAGTTTCAGTGACCGGCCGCATGGGCGGGCTTACTTGGCGCCGCTGTTTCTCCGGCTCGAACCTTTGCCGCCGCTCCCCACAGTCAAAATCGTGCCGGCCAATGAACCGACGGCAAATACGCCAAAGAAGATCAAGGCGGCGGATGCCTGGATCGGCGTCTTGTCCGTGGTGCCCGCCACCGGGA
>CAYVDZ010000197.1:0-8453 GCA_964450575.1 uncultured Opitutus sp. | reverse complement strand
GCCGGACATCACGGTGGCCAACCCTGGTTTCCATGGCGGCGGTGCAATCGTTGATGAACGCTCGGGCGATGTCCTCGTCTTTGTCGAGGCCGGACACCCACCCGCACCGCTTTCGATTTATCGAAGCAAAGACCAGGGTCGCACGTGGGCACTGCAGCCGACCGTGATTCAACCCGACGAGAACGGTCGGGTGCCCTCCATGCACATGAACGAGCGCGGGATCACGCTCCGACGAGGACCGCACGCGGGGCGCTTGTTGCGCCCATCCCGTTCCTATGGGACAGGCAATGGTCGCGAGTATTGGAATACTCATTACACCAACGCCATTTACAGTGACGACGGCGGAATGACTTGGAAAACGAGTCGCCCTTTTCCGGCGTTGGGAACCGGCGAGGCGACGTTGGCGGAGTTAAACGATGGCCGGATTTATTATAACTCCCGCCGCCATCTATCGACAGACGGACGCGATCCACGGCGTCGGCATATCGCCTGGAGCGACGACGGCGGCCACTCGTGGAAGGATCTCTCCGTCAGCGCCGTGCTGCCGGATGGGGAGCAGGACCGCGATTACGGATTGATGGCAGGCCTGGTGCGGCTGCCCGTGGCCAACCGCGATATTCTTATCTTCAGCAATATTGATTCTGACAATGGTCGTCGGCGCGGAACCGTGTGGGCGAGCTTCGACGGCGGGGCCACCTGGCCGGTGAAGCGGCTGGTCCAGGACGGCGGATTTGCCTACTCATCACTGGCGGCCGGTGCTCCAGGCACCGCGAGCGAAGGCTGGATCTATTTGCTTTACGAGCAGCCCGGCGAAGGCGCGACCATGGGACGGATGATTCGGTTCAACCTCACGTGGCTACTGAACGGGAAAGACGTCGCCGCCTACTTAACTCGTTAAAAGGTGAACTTTTCCCGCCAGGCGAAAGGGGTGATGAACCCTTCCTGGCCTTTCACTGTAGCTCAATCTTCCCCTCTTCCTTTTCAATTTCCATGAAACACCTGACCGGCCTCATCGCCGCACCGCATACGCCCTTCCGACACGACGGCTCGATCGCGCTCGACGTCGTTCCGCAACAAGCCCGCCTGCTTGCCCACAACGGCGTGACGGGCGCGTTTATTTGCGGCACTACCGGCGAGGGCTCTTCGCTCACCAGCGAGGAGCGGCGGACGCTGGTTGAATCCTGGGTCGCCGCCCGCCCCGTCGGCCTCCCGGTCATCGTCCACGTGGGCCATCTCAGTCTCAAAGATGCCTGCGCGCTGGCACGGCACGCGGAGGCAGCCGGCGCCGATGCCATAGCCACCATCGCTCCCTCGTTCTTCAAACCCCCGACCGTGACCGAGCTCGTGGCATGGTGTGCGAAGGTGGCGCGGGCCGCTCCGACGCTTCCCTTTTATTATTATTATATGCCCGGGATGACAGACGTAAACATTCCCGCCACCGAATTTCTGGCGCTGGCTGGCGACCAGATCCCGAATCTTGCCGGCGTGAAGTTCACGCACGAGAACCTGATGGACTTCGCCCGTTCGACCGACCACGCCGACGCCAAATACAATGTTTTATTCGGTCGCGATGAGATCCTCCTTGCCGCGCTCGCCCTCGGTGCCCGCGGAGCAGTTGGGAGCACCTATAATTACGCCGCACCGATCTTTCATAAGATCATGGCGGCGTTTGATCGCGGCGACCTGGTTTCTGCCCGACGCGACCAGGCCCGGGTGATGGACTTCGTGGCCGTCCTCGATCGCCACGGCGGCCTCGCGGCCGGGAAATGCATCATGAAACTCATCGGCGTCGATTGCGGCCCGGTTCGGCTCCCACTGAGGGCGCTAACCGCAGGTGAGGAGAACACCCTGCGCGACGCCCTCGATCAGATCGGCTTCTTTGACTACGCTTCAGCGCTGCCCGATCCGCACTTGGTAGGGAAATAAATCGTTCGCTCAAGGAGGCGGACCAATCGATTCGCCTTTCAAGAACTCCGGCATGAGTTTGTTGACCGGCTGCGTGATCGCGTTGCCTTCGAGAAGTTCGAGCACCGGCCGCAGCAGGCTCTTCGCCATCAGGTGCGGATTAACCACATAGCGCGCCGGCACCGGCACAAAGTATTTTAAGAATGGATCGTCGTCACGGGTGATAATCGACATGTCATGGGGAACTCGGATGCCATCTTGCGCGAGCCGACTGGCGAATCCGAGGAAGTGATACGGGTGCACCACCATCAAGGCGGTTGGGGACGGGTTGAGTTTTAAAATTCTTCGTGCCGCATGTGCGACTCCGGCGACGCTCTCCTCGTGAGCGATCACGGTCGCCTCGGCGTCCTCATGGCGCGACTGGCGCACGCCGTCGAGAAATCCCGCTTCACTCTCAATATCACCCGCCCGACGCGTCTTGGCCATCAACATCACCAGCCGGCGGTGTCCCAGCGCCAGCAATACACCGGCAGCATGTCGACACGCCGCACGATGATCCAGGTCACGAAACGGCAGATCAAGACCCGCATAGGTTGAGCCCGCCACGATACAAGGAATCTTGCTGCGGGAAAACCATTGTTGTAGCGTTTCAGTGGCCAGCATCAAAACCCAGCAGCCGTGGGGGTTTCGGGTTACCAACCGCTCCAAAGCAGCACCCGGTTTCGCCGCATAATAGTGCGACCCGTGAAAAACCCGGAGCCGCATGCCCCGCTCGCTCAGCAAGGCCCGCATCTCATCGATCCATAACGTTTGCATGGGCCGCAGCCGCTCGAGTGGCTCCGGAGTGAGCAGCGCCACGTCCGGTGAAGTCAACCGGGGAAGCGTCGGAGCGAACGTACCAATAATCTGATTACCCGAACCGTGCAGGGCCTGGATTCGGCCTTCTTTTTGTAACTGCCCCAGCGCAGTCCGGAGGGTGTTCCGGCTCACTTGAAGTTGCTCACACAGGGCGCGCTCGCTTGGCAGCCACTCGCTCCACTCGCCGCTCTCGATCTTCGCGTGGAGAAACGCGGCGGTCTGCGCCACCAGGGACTGACGTTGAGGCAGGCTATGCGAAGGCACGGCCGTGAGAATTTGCCAGCGAACAGATCATTGAAAATATCTCACGGGCCCACCGGCACCACCCTCATAATTTCCGTTGTTCGGATACCGGGTTTCACTTCACCGCTGGGAAACAGGATCACATCACGATACTTCACCGCCACGGTGGTCACCGGCGGCAACACCGGCGAGCGACCGACCGTCCGCCACGTCTCGAGACGCGTATCAAAGGCCAGCACGTCACGCGCGAAACCCGGATGCGAATCATAGACGCGGCGCTTCGCCGCGAGCCGCTCAGCGATCTCGCGCTCGATCGCCCCACGCTCGCCGTCTGGCCCGCTGGCAATCCGGGCGCGCAACCGTGCGATCGTCCGATCGTGGGCTTCAAGTACCGGAAACAACACCCCGCGATCGCCGCCAAAGAGTAAGATCTCGCTCTCTCCCACCGCCACCGCACTGCCCGCCATCACGCTGAGACCGCGGCGGACGCCGTCGCCAATTGACGGCAACGTGCGCCAGGTGCGCGACCTCGGGTCAAACGCATAGGCATCGCTCAGGATCTCCGTCGCCTGACCGGTTTGCGGCTTTCGGCCGCTGAAAAGAAAGAACTCGTCGCCCCGTGCAGTCCGTTGGGCCGCCGCTACGGGAAGAATCCGGTCCGGTCCCGGCCAAGCCGGCAACACCGACCATTTGAACTCCGCCGGTTGTTCGCGTTTGGAGAGATCGAGCGACCAGAAGATCGAAGACGGCACCGCGTCCTTCATCGTCGTTTGTCCTCCCGCTATATAAAACGTGTTTCCCACCAGCGCACCCGCCATGAACGAGAGCGGCTCGGGCAAGGGCGGTAAATCCGTCCGCCGAATCTGCCGCGCGCGGGCGTCCCACGAAAGCATAAACACGTCGGCATAACAGCGCTCCGCATCGTGGCCACCGGCACAGACCACGCCGTCAGGCGTGCTGACGCTGATGCCATAGCCGATTCGCCGGGGAAGCTGAAAGGTTTTGTCCGTAACCCAGCGCGGTGCGGCGCTGGAAAGATTCTCGAGCACCCAAATATCATTCCACCAGATCTTCGCGCCGCCGTCCCAAGGAAGTTTATCCGGGAAGTTTGCGCCCCCCGCGACGATCAGTGCATCGCCGTGTACACCGGCAAAGGGTCCCGCCACTCCCGGCTGTTTCACCTCTCCAGCCAAGGGCGGCAGCGGTGGCAAAGAGTCCCACGTAAGCGTGGCCACCGCACCATCTACGATTGCGGCCACCATCAGAGCCATCGCAGCAAGAAGAACGCGGTTAATTCGAGCGAATCGTTTCATCGTAGGTCTTCACGTCTGTCGGAGCGCGATCAATGGTGAAGTAAGTGAGACCCTGCAAGGATCGCAGGTTGGGACCGATCAGACGACTCGCGCCATATCCCACTGCGATACAGGTCAACATGCCAATCGGGGCATAAGTGAAAAAAGTAAGCGAGGTGTACCCTTGAACCAAATACAAGACGACGATTCCAGTGCCGGCTCCGCAGGCTGCGCCTCGGGCCGTGGTGCGCCGGGTGAAGATGCCAAGGATGAACAGGCCGGCGAGCGCGCTGCCCGTCAGGCCCATCAGTTTGATAAAGGCATCGAACATCGACTGCACATTGGCCGCCGCGAGATAAAAGGCCGCCGCCATGCCGGCCCCTCCGAAGATAACCGTGAGAACCCGGGCGCGGCGGAGTTCCTGGACCTCAGGGCCTTTTCCCCGCCAGCGATGAACCACATCAATCGTGATCACCGTCGAAATACTGTTCATGCTGGTCGAAACCGTGGATTGGGCTGCGGCAAAAATTCCTGCGACAACCAGGCCCGCAATCCCCGCCGGTAGTTCCCGTGATATAAACCATGGGAGAATCGCATCCGGACTCGGCAGTGATCCCAGCCGGTCCGGATACTGTTGATAATAGACGAACATGGCGGTGCCGAGGGAGAGGAAAAGGAACGTCGCCGGCACGGCCATCGCCGAATTTACCCAGATCGCCTTGGCCGCCTGCTTTTCCGTCGCGGTGGACATATATCGCTGAACATAGGACTGATCGGAAGTAAGCGGAATCAAATGGTTGAATACGCTCCCAAGGAACACGATCCACAGCACCGGCAACGTCACATCCCAGCCCAGGTTGGCGATCCTAAATTTGTCGTTAGCGGAACCAATCTCGAAAAAACTTCCGAGCCCGCCATCGATGCGCGACAGAATGATGGCGAAGCTTAAAACCGCTCCGCCCAACAGCACCACCGACTGCACCACATCGGTCCAGATCACCGCCTGAATGCCGCCGATGACCGAGTAAGCGATGCTGACCGCTCCCATGATGGCGATGCTCGTGTAGAGATTGAGATCGGTGACCGTGGATAGCGCGAGCGACGGAAGATAAAGCACCACCGCCATGCGCCCCGTCTGCAAGAGAACGAAACTCACGACGCCGAAAAGCCGGATGCCGTAATTGAATCGTTTTTCCAAATATTCGTAGGCCGAGGTGGCGTCGATCCGGCGGTAAACCGGCAGGAAAAAAATGATTACAACGGGCGCAAGCAGCAGAATGGGAAGGTTGCTCACGAAGATCACCCAGTCGGTCGCATACGATTTCGCCGGCATCGCCATGTAGGTGATCGAGCTCAGCATCGTGGCAAAGATGCTCAGGCCCGCCGCCCACCACGGCACACTTTGGCCACCGCGGAAGAAATCATCCGTCGATTTATTAAACCGGGCACAATACACTCCGATGCCAAACATCGCGGCCAGATAGAGGAAGAGCGTAACGGTGTTGAGCAGGCCAAACTCGGCTTGAGGGGTCATGCAGGGTATTTTCGAGTAGCTTGAGGTTTAAACCGGTCCGGTCGTCCGCGATGGCGCGCCCATGACACCCACGCACCCGATTCCGAGCAAACGATAAAGCCAGCGGCCGCGAGAGCGACAACCAAGGGGGAAGCGGGGCGTGGAGGAGCGATGCAGGACACTGAGTTTCAGGGTCTCCCAACGAGCCGAATCAGGTGGTTCCTTCGTGGAACCACCTCGGCGTCGACCAACGGAGACTGCGCTTCGTCGGCGCAAGCCTCCAGTCGCAAAGGATATCCACCCGCCGGATCCGCCAATGTTCGTATCCAAATGGAATCAGCGTGGTGAATACGGCCCGGCCAATCCGGACTGGGGCGCAGCCGGAGCGTTAGGCGGGGCCAATCGGAGTGAGCTCCGCCGAAGAGCGCGACTCAAGCGTACCCTGGAGAGATTGAGCTGCCCAATCCCTTAGCGCTTGGACTCGGACCCAAACGGAGCCGAGGACACACTCGGTTCGCTGGAGGCCGCTCGCGGGGTCGCGCTCGGGGCCATTTCGGGCAGGCCTTGCGGCGACTTGCGGCGCTCGACCAACGCGAGAAGCAAGTCGCCTTTCGCCAGGCTGCCCCGCAGCAGTCCATTGTGATCCACGACCGGTAACCGCTCGGCGACAATGCCGAGAAATCCAGCCAGCGCTTCCGTCAAGAGCTGGTCCGGAGCGACTCGGGGAAAATCTTCGCGAAGGATGTCACGCGCGATCACGAGTTCCGCGAGATCCGGCTCGGCCAAGTAGGGCTTGATGTCGTGGAGCGACACCACGCCCAGAAACTTCCCAGCTTCATCAACCACGTAGAGGTTATTGACCCGCACGTTGAGAAATAACCGGGCGACTTCGGCAAAGTGCGCATTAGCGAAAACCAGAGGCGGATTCGGTCGCATCATATCGGCCACCCTCCCTTCGCCAAGCGTGGGATCAGGAACGGTGGCAGCCTTGCGTTTGAGCACTTCGCTATAGAGAGAGGAGCCTTTTAAACTCTTTGAGGTATAGTAAGCGATTACGCTGCATAAGAGCAGCGGCAGAATGATGTCATAGCTCAATGTCATCTCGAAGAGCATGATCACAGCCATGATCGGAGCGTGGGTCGCCGCCGACAAAAACGCCCCCATTCCGACCAGCGCAAATGCCCGTGGGTCCACCGCGGCTCCGGGGAAAAAATGGTGCAGCAAGGTCCCGAATAACAGCCCCGCCCCGGCTCCCATAAATAATGATGGAGTAAACACGCCGCCTGGGGCCCCGGAGCCAAACGACGCCATGGTCGCGAGCCACTTACAGGCAAAGATTCCGAGGATCGATACCCAGAGCAGCCGGCCATTCACGATATCGACGACCACGGAGTAGCCGTTGCCGGCTACTTCAGGAACGTTGATTGCGATCGCTCCCACGATCAATCCGCCCGTGGCAAGGCGCAGCACGAGGGGCAACTTCAAGGAAACGAAAAAGTTCTCCGCGTGTTTCAACGAAAGCAGAAACATCGGCGCAAGCACCCCCACGATCAGGCCCAACGCAATATAGCCGGGCATTTCCCACACTGAGACCGCCTGAAACGTCGGAACCCGATAAAGCACATGCGCCGAGGTCAGGACCTGCATCGTCAGCGTAGCGGAGACCGCGGAGACCACGAGCGGTCCCAGGCTCTCCATCGCAATGGTTCCGAGAATAATCTCCGCCACGAAAAAGGACCCCGCGATCGGGGCGTTATACGCCGAGGCGATTCCGGCGGCGGCGCCGCAGGCCACGAGCAGGCGCAATTGGGGCGGGGAAAACTTGCGCCAGCGCCCCAGCGACGATGCCACGACGGCGGCGAGTTGCACGAGGGGACCTTCCCGTCCGATCGAGCCACCGGAAGCAATCGAGAAGAGTGCCGCCGTCGATTTCACGAGACTGCCCCGCACGGGCACATTCCCGTTTCCGATCACGATGGCCTCCATGTAGTCGGTCGAACTCTGCGCGCGGGTCAGATGCTGCCCCCACTTGAGAACCAGCCCCGCAAGCGCTCCGCCCAACGTCGGGACGAGGAGGCATCCCCACCACGGCAGCCGCTGCATTGATTCGACCACACCAAGATGCGAACTGCCGTACCAATCATGGACGCGTTCAGTCAGCGTGAGGAAGACGATTGAAGTCAGAGCCCCGAGAAAACCCGCGACCGCCGCCCAGACGAGGGTGACCTGCCACTCGGTCGGCTGAAGCTTTTCCTGAATCCAAAGCCGCCAGCGCAACAGGCGCAGCAGGCGACGCATCAAGATTCCTTCGGTGGCCGCCTTCATCGCAGCGCAGCCGGGCTGCCCGCGAATACTGCCCTAAACTCGGCCTCATCGGTCGCTGCGAGTAGCCGCTCGCGCGCTGCGGAATTCCTGAAAAACCGCGACAGCGCCGCCACCGCCTGCAGGTATTCGGTGACTGCCGATTGGGGCGTCCCGATCAGAATGATAAAACGCACATCCGGATGCGCCGCATCAAACGCCAGCGGGCCCGCCGTCCGCCCAATCCCGACCATCATCCGTGAAACCGCATCCGTCCTCGCATGCGGGAGAGCGAGCTCGGCTGACAAGCACACCGGCGCAAGTAACATTCGGGCCCGTAC
>CAYVDZ010000196.1:0-8471 GCA_964450575.1 uncultured Opitutus sp. | reverse complement strand
GTCCGGATCCGCGCGTGCAGAAAATTACCGGGAACCTTCTGCGACGAGCGATTGGAGCGAGATCCTGAGGAGGGCGAAGGTGGTGAGACAGACATTCCTGTCTGTCATCGGGGAGTCGGGAGTGAAACAGACATTCCTGTCTGTCTCAGAGGGACGGAACAGACAGGAATGTCTGTGTCACTCTGGAGGCGAAGGCGGGAAACAAATTTACTTCGGTTTTCAGAATTGCAGTGATCCTGAACATTCTGAATTAATTTAGTGTACTCCATCGTGACCACCCCATCGAAAACGCGTTTCATGTTAGGGCGGGGCTGGGCGCGCCGCGTCCGGTGCGCCCTGGCACGTCGTACGTGGGTGGCGTTGACCTTGCTCTGTGGGGCGGGTCCATGGATCTCGACTGAAGCGCGTGCGGCCCAAGTGCCGTCCGCCGTTTTTCCCGCGGGACTTGAATTTATCGTCGCCGCGGCGCCGCCGCTCGTCACGCATCCGATCATGGTCTGTTTCGACGATCGGGGAAGGCTCTTCGTCGGCGATGCGGCGGGGTTGAATCTGCGGCGCAAGGAACTCGAGGAACAGTTGCCCAATCGCGTCCTCATGCTTGAAGACCGGGACGGCGACGGCGTTTTCGACCGGAGTACGGTGTTTGCCGATAAGATGACGTTTCCGCAAGGAGCGGCTTGGCTTGATGGTTCGCTGTACGTCGCCTCGCCTCCGGGTATTTGGAAACTTACCGACACAAACGACGACGGGGTGGCGGACCAACGTGAAATGATTGTCGGTGGTTTCGATTACGATGGGAACGCGGCCGATGTGCACGGTCCCTTTCTGCACCCGACCAACGGGCGCCTTTACTGGTGCCACGGCCGCAAAGGTCACAAGGTCGTGCAGAAGGACGGTACCCTCGTGCATGAAGGCAAGGCCTCGGGCATCTGGTCGTGTCGGCCGGATGGCAGCGAGGTGCAATGGCATTCGCTCGGCAGCATGGACAACCCGGTCGAGGTCGATTTCACTCCGGAGGGCGATATGTTTGGGGTGGTTAATCTGTATTATAACCAGCCTCGCGGTGACACCCTCATGCACTGGCTGTATGGAGGGGTCTACGAGCGCCCTGACCAGCTGGCCGTGATCGCCGGCCTGCCGCGGACGCGGGAGCGCATGCCGGTGGTGCACAACTACGGTCACGTCGCGGTCTCGGGGAGCACGCTTTACCGGTCGGGTGCGATGAATCCGGAATGGAAGGGCGACATGCTGGTCACGTTTTTCAACACCCAGAAAGTCGTACGGACTAAGCTGATACCGGCTGGTTCGACGTTTACGGCGACGGAGCACGAGCTGCTCAAAATCAACGATCCCGATGTGCATCTCACCGATGTGATCGAGGATGCGGATGGCTCGCTGCTGGTGATCGATACGGGTGGATGGTTCCGCATCGGATGCCCGGCGAGTTTGACGGAGAAGCCCGATCTGCGAGGGGCGATCTATCGTCTGCGCAAGCAGGACCAGCCGAGGCTGGCCAACGCGTATGGTCAGGATATACAATGGAATAATCTGGCGCCGGCCGCCCTCGCCAAACTCGCCCAAGACGAGCGCTGGAAAGTGCGGGAGAGAGCGGCCGCTCTTGTCGCGATGCGTCAGCCGGTGTTGCCGGTGACATCCGCCCAATTGCTCGACGCCCGCAAGCCGCAGGCTCGGCTCCGGGCGTACGAGACGCTGGCGCAGTCGAAGAAAATCGATGCGTCGCAGCGGAGCGCGCTCTTGAAGACACTCGCCGAGCCGCTCGATCCCGCGCTCGAACATGCGACGATGTTCGCAGCAATGGCGACCGGTGCGTTCGACCTCGCCACCTTGCGCGCGGCAACTGTTCCGAACGTGCTGCGGCGGCTGCTGGTGATCATCGAGCAATCGACCCAGGACGGCGCGGTGCGCGATGCGCTGTTGTCGATTGCGAATCGTCACGTCGATGCGACGGACCCGGAACTGGCGCATACGGCGGTGTCCATCGTGGCGCGCCATGCTCAAGCGATTGAGCGCTCCTATGATGATTTCGCCGCGCGACTCACGGCGGGCAGCGTGGCGCCCGGCAGCTTGAACGTGATGACGGAGGTTGCGAAGGCGCACCTCGCCAAACCGCAGGCGCAGCAGTTGGTCACCCTGATGTTGCAACACGTCGCGCCCTCCGTTCGGCAAAGCGCCTGGCGGATCATCGCGCAGCAATCGGGCAGTATTAAAAACCCGGAGTGGTTCGGTCCCATCGAGCGCAGTCTCACCGAGGCGATGTCGCCTCCGGCGATGGCGCCACCAGGACCCATGAACGTGGCGGCCGCTTTCAGTGGAACTGTGACGAATGCACTTCCGCGTCCAGCAGAAGGGGCTGCTCTTCCGCTCTTGCTTGAAGGGATCGCGAAACTGGGCGGCGCTTACTTCGACACGGCGTTGCAGGCGATCATTCGCGATTCCAAACGGCCACAGCCGGTCCGTCTGAAAGCGCTCGCGGCGGTTTCGCGGGCGGGCGAACCCGTCAGCGCAGACGCATTCAATCTCTTGATTGAGATGTCGGAGGACGACGGTTCGCCGGCGGCTCGCATGGAAGCGGCGCGGCTGCTTGCGCGCTCGCGTTTGACGGTGGCGCAGATTCAGTTGCTCGCGCCGTTGCTGCCGAAAACGGGGCCGGTGGAATTGCTGGAATTGCTCAAACTTGGTCGCCGCATGGATGCCGCGACCGGTCGGATCTGGGCGGAGAACCTGGTGCGCTCGCCGGTTTTTGGAGCCGTGCCGGAGAGCGCGATCAAGACCGCGTTCAGCTCCGTGCCGGCGGATGTCTACGAACGCACCCTGGCGCCTGCGGTGCGAGCGGCGGCAGAGGCCAACGACGCGAAGAAGCGCCGCCTCGAAGTTCTCGCCGCCGACGCCGGGAAAGGTCGCTCCGCGGAGGGGCGAAAATTATATGCCACGAGCACCTGTGTCGCCTGCCATGTCGCGGGCGAGGTGGGTCGCGCCATGGGGCCGGATCTGAGCCGGATCGGACAGATCCGCAGCGCGCGTGATCTGCTTGAGTCGATTATTTTTCCCCATGCCACGATCGCTCGCGATTATGAGACGCATATCGTCGAGACCACGGATCGACAGAGCCACGTGGGCATGATCAAGAGCGATACTCCGCACGGCTTGGTCCTGATGGATCCGACCGGGCAGGAGAAAGTCATTCCGCACTCGCAGATCGTCGGGAATAGCCTCGTGACGACGAGCCTCATGCCCGCCGGTCTCGAGCAAACGCTCACCGAGCAGCAATTGCTCGATTTAGTGGCGTGGCTCGTTTCTCTGCAGTGACGCGATTCTCCCCTCCATGAAAAAATACAACGTCGGCATCATCGGTTACGGTTGGGTTAGCGGCGCGCACATCGCGGCCATCAATGCCACTTCGCAGGCGCAAGTGTCCGCAATTTACTCTTCGCGGCCGCATGACTCTGCAGAGTTGAGCGCGAAACATGGGGGTAAGATTACCTGCTACATGAATCTCGATCAGATGCTTGCCGACTCGAACATTCATGCGGTGGCGGTATGCAGCTATCCTGATCAACACGCCGATCAGATCGTCGCGGCGGCCAAGGCCGGAAAGCATCTCATCATTGAAAAACCGATCTCGCTCAATCTTGAGGACGCCCGCCGCGTCGCCGCCGCGGTCAAGGCGGCGGGCGTGAAGACCTGCGTCTGCTTTGAGTGTCGGTTCGCCAGCCAGTTGCTCGCGACCAAGGCCGTCATCAACCAAGGCCTGCTCGGCAAGCTGCACTATGGTGAAGTCGACTATTACCACGGCATTGGTCCGTGGTATGGACAGTTTCGCTGGAATACCTCGAAGGAGTTGGGCGGCAGCAGCCTGCTCTCCGCCGGTTGCCATGCGATGGATGCGTTGCTCCTTTGCATGAACGACGCGGTCGAGAGCGTGACGAGTCATACCACCGTATCCGCCAGCCCGATTTTCTCCCAGTATAAATATCCCACCACGAGCGTCAGCGTGCTGCGTTTCGCGAATGGTGCGCTGGGCAAGGTGGCCTCGGTGATCGACTGTTTTCAGCCGTACTATTTCCATACGCACCTCGTGGGCAGCGAAGGCAGCCTGCTTGATAACAAGTTTCACGCGAATGGTCTGGCGACCGATAAGCACCATTGGAGTCAGCTCTCAATGAAGATGCTGGATTCCGGTGACGTCTCCGATCACCCGTATCAAAGCCAGTTCCAGGCGTTTTTTTATGCGCTGGAACGCGGGGCCGACATGCCGTTGACCTCGCTGGGTGAGTCGATGAATTCTCATCTCGCCGTGCTGGCGGCGGATATGTCGTCGCGCGAAGGTCGCACCGTGAAGATGTCGGAAGTAACCGGGTGAGTTATAGTCCGTCTTCACGTGTGTCCCCCCGCTCTATCAAATTAACACCTAAGCATGTCTGAACGTACGGCTATCGCCATTGCGGCGCATCCTGACGATATCGAATTCATGATGGCCGGCACGCTGTGCCTGCTGCGCGAAGCGGGGTATCGAATCCATTATCTGAATGTGGCCAACGGCTCCGGCGGCAGCCTCGTGCACCGGGCGGCCGCGTTGCGGGCGATTCGGCGGCGCGAAGGCAAACGCGCCGCGGCGGTGTTGGGCGCGACCTTCCATGAGAGTCTCGTTGATGACCTCGAAGTACTGTATACCGTGCCGTTGCTCCGGGCGGTGACGGCGATCGTGCGCGAAGTGCGGCCGACGATCGTGCTCACGCACTCGCCGCAGGACTATATGGAGGATCATATGAACACGTGCCGGCTCGCCGTCACGGCGGCGTTTGCGCGGGGGATCCCGAATTTCAAAGCCGGCCGGGCGGCTGGGTGGTCGGGTGAAACGACGGTGTATCACGCGATGCCCGTGGGCCTGTGCGACGGGCTTCGTCGCCGGATTGTGCCGGGTGCATTTGTCGATACCGCGACCGTGCAGGAAAAGAAACTTGAGGCGTTGACCTGTCACGATAGCCAGCATGGCTGGTTGCAGGCGTCGCAGGGGATGAACTCGTATCTGGTCGAGATGGACAACATCGCGCGCGCGGTGGGTCGGATGTCGCGCCGCTTCCAAGTGGCCGAAGGCTGGCGGCGTCATTCGCACATGGGTTATGGCGGGCCGGGGACCGATCCGTTGCGGGACGCGCTCGGAAAAAACTTTCTCGTGAACAAAGCGTATGAGCGTGGACTCCTTCGCGGCTAACGCGCATTTCGAGCACCCCAAAATTCAACTACCATTATGCCGAGAAAATTCAGCACTATCGCTCCCGACTGGTGGGATTACACGACGCTTGATGACGCGCTGATCGCAGAGGCGGCACGGTTGACCCCCGGCGACATGGAGAACCTCGCGAGGGATGGCTTCCGCATCAATTTTTATGATACGCTGGCCGAGTTCTATCTTGCGGAGGCGTTGGAGTATATCACCGCCTGGAAGCAGGCGACCGCCGATAGTCCGGTGGGAATTTGCGGTCCGATTGGGCCGACGGAGCAGTTGCCCTTGGTGGCACGCCTCGTGAACGAACTCGGGCTCTCGCTGCAGCATGCTCATTTCTGGGGCATGGACGAATGGTATGCCGATGACGCCGAGACGCCCGTCACGCATCCGCTCTCGTTCGAGCGGGCGGATCGGGAACTCTGTTTCAGCCGGATCCGGAAGGAACTCGCGATGCCGGAGGCCAACCTGCATTTCCCGAAGGCCGACGTGGCGGCGTATTTACGGAGTTGGGACGGCGTGCGTTGCGCGGTGATGCAAGGCGGCCAGGGCGACATCAAGCACTGGGCGTTCAACGACCCGGTGAAGCGCGCCGGCGTTTATCGCGATGCGCCGCCGTCGCCCGCCGAATACCGTCAGTTGGCGACCCGCATCGTGGATCTGCATCCGGTTACCCTGGCGCAAAACGCACGAACCTCAGGCGGTGGCAATATTGCGCTTGTGCCGACCAAGGCGATCACCGTGGGCCCCGTCGAGACTTGGAAGGCGGAGAAGGTTTCCATCTGGCATGCGGGCAATCACGATAGCCCCTTTGGTCAGCGCCTCACGACCCTGATGATCGGCAAGCGGATCATGGACAGCGCGGTTCCGATGTCGCTCCTGGCAGATCACCCGAATGTACAATTCAATTTCTACCGAGAGGGCATTGGTTCCTGCCAGGTGGAGATGCACTGAGGCCAAATAATATAATCCGACCTCCTTCCGCCATGACCCGTGACTCGCTCTTATCCTGGTGCAGACGGTTGTTTCTGGTCGCGCTCGCCTGGACGGCGAGCGTGGCTGGGGCGGGCGAGGCCGCCGCTCCGATCACTCCCCGGGAACCGATCGTGCTGTTTAATGGCAAGGACCTCACGAACTTTTATACGTGGGAAACGAAGCATGGCCGTGACGATCCGGATCGCGTTTTTACCGTGGTCGATCAGATTGATGGTGCGCCGGCGATCCGGATGAGCGGTCAGCACTATGGCGGCATCGTCACCCAAGAGCGTTATACTAATTACCGGCTCGTCGCGGAATTTCGTTGGGGCGATGTCACGTGGGAGCCGCGGAAAAACAAGACGCGGGATGCCGGTATCCTGCTGCACTGCCAGGGCGAAGATGGAAACTATCAGGCGGACTTTCGCGCGCCGTGGATGCGATCGATCGAGTATCAATTCATCGAGGGCGGCACGGGTGACCTCATTCTGGTTCGTGGTTACGAACGCGGTAACTCCGCGGTGATGATGCCGACGGTGAAAGCGAACGTTACGCCCGGCACCCGACGCTGGAATCCGGATGGGCCGCTCGAGTCGTTCGGCCCCGGAAAGAGCCGGGTGGATTGGCGCGACAAGGACCCGGAGTGGAAGGATGTGCTGGGATTCCGCGGAGCGCGCGATGTGGAGAATCCGGTGGGCGAGTGGAATCGCGTGGAAGTGATCTGCGACGGCCGCACGCTTAGCTACTTCCTGAACGGGCAGAAGGTAAATGAACTCAAGGAGGCCTCACTCACCGGAGGGAAAATCCTTTTTCAGTCTGAAGCAGCCGAAATTTTTTTCCGCAAAATCGAGCTGCATCCCCTGAAATAGTTACGTCAAATTTCCTCCGTCTGGTCCTCCTGTCGCGCTTCACCCCCAATCCTCCCCCGCATGTCTCATTCGCAATCGACCATCAAAATCCGGCTCTCGGTTTTCATGTTTCTCCAGTATTTCATCTGGGGATCCTGGTACGTGAGCATGGGTACGTATCTGGCCAACACCTTGAAATTCGGCGGCGCCCAGATTGGCGCGGCGTATGGTGCTTTCGCCATTGGGGCGATGATCTCGCCCTTCTTCGTGGGCTTGATCGCGGACCGTTATTTTTCGTCCGAGAAGCTGCTCGCAGTGCTCGGCATCGCGGGAGGCGCGCTGCTCTGCGTGCTGCCGCGGCTGACCGAGTTCGGCACGTTTTATCCGGTCTTGATTATGTATTGCGCGTTGTATGTGCCGACGCTCGCGTTGGGAAATTCCCTTTCGCTGCATCATCTGGCCGACGCCAAGAACGACTTTCCGCGGATCAAAATTTTCTCGGCGATCGGTTGGATTGCCGGGCTGTTTACCTTGAGCGTAATCAAAGGCGAACAGTCTGCGACTCAGTTCTATCTCGCGGGTGGCGTTTCGATTCTGTTTGGCCTTTTCGCTCTTGCCCTGCCCCATACCCCGCCGATGAAAACCGGCGCCAATGTGACGCTGGGAGAAGTCCTTGGCCTCGATGCGCTGGCCCTGCTGAAGAAGCCGTCCTTTGCCATCTTTATTGGATGCATGTTCCTAATCTGTATTCCGCTCTATTTCTATTTCGTCATGCTCGGGATTTATCTCACTGAGTTGAAGTGGGATTTCATGGCGGTGAAGACATCGATGGCGCAGGTGTCGGATGTCATCTTCCTCTTCTTGCTGCCGATCTTTCTCCGTCGTTTTGGCTATAAGGTGACGATCTTTATCGGCATTCTGTGTTGGTCGGCGCGTTATTTTTTCCTGGCGGGGAGTGTAAACATGCCGGACGCCCAGACGCTGATGATTTACGCGGCCATCATGTTGCACGGCGTGTGCTACGACTTCCTGTTTATTGCGGGCCAGCTCTATGTTGACAGCGAAGCGAACGAGCGAATCCGGGGAGCGGCGCAAGGCTTCATTGCCTTTATTCTCTGGGGCGTGGGCGCCTTTGTGGGGACGATGCTCGCCGGCAAGGTGCTCGCGGCGAACCAGCTCGCGACTCCGGTGGGTTCGATCACCTACGATTGGCAGAACATCTGGATGACTCCGGCGATTGGCGCTGCGATTGTGATGGTCATCTTCCTGATCTTTTTCCGCGAGCCCGCGAAGAAGTCGGTTGAAGCGACGCGAGAGGTTGCGCCGGTCGCGTAAACGCGAAGACCGCGGCGGCAAACGGGGTCAGGCCGTTCGATGTTCGGAACAGCAGACACGAGCCGGCC
>CAYVDZ010000195.1:0-8500 GCA_964450575.1 uncultured Opitutus sp. | reverse complement strand
GCGGTGGCCTGCGCTCGCGTGAGCGTCGGCAGCGTCCCCGTGAGCACGAAGGTCTTGCCGGTCAGCGCGCCCCCGGACGTTGCCGAAGGTTCTCCGGATGCGTCTGCTCGAAATCCCACACGGAGCAATGCGTCCAGGAGCGCCCGCTGCGAGGGTTCAAGATTGGCCGCGGCCAGCGCGGACAAGCTGCCGTGTTGGCGGGCGAGATCCTTCGCCCCCGCCGCGCCCACCTGCGGAAGACCTAGGCCGTGAATCACGCGCCAGAGTTCCGCCTGTTTGCTTCGCTCCAGGGACGTCAGCAGTCGGTCCACCGCCTTTTCGCTCGCTCGCGGAAGCGTCAAAAGATCCGCGCGCCG
Source organism: uncultured Opitutus sp. (assembly GCA_964450575.1). GTDB lineage: Bacteria > Verrucomicrobiota > Verrucomicrobiia > Opitutales > Opitutaceae > ER46. Next base: position 8,144 of record CAYVDZ010000195.1, on the reverse strand, counting down.
CAAACGATAGAGATCCGGTAAGTCCGCGACCCGGCTCGTCGCGACCAAGGTCTCGATCATGGCCGGGCCGAGACCTTCAATATTAACGCAGGCCTTCGACGCGAAGTGTTCCAGTCGACGCCGAAGGCGCGCCGGACACGCCGCGTTGGAACATCGCACGGCGACTTCACTGCCGCGCGGCTCCAGCTTGGCTTGGCAATCCGGACAGCGGTCGGGAAAAACAAACGGGCGTGCCGCAGCCGGCCGCCGGGCCAGGTTCACGCCCACGACGGTCGGAATAATCTCACCCGCTTTTTCCAGATAGACGGTGTCACCCACGCGGATGTCCTGACGTGCAATCTCCGCTCGATTGTGCAGCGAAGCCCGCGCCACGGTCGTGCCGCTCACTGCGACCGGCGTAAGCTCCGCGACGGGCGTCGCCACTCCGGTGCGCCCGATCTGCAGGATGATGGCACGCACCTGTGTTTCCACCCGCTCGGCCGGAAGTTTATAGGCGATCGCCCAACGCGGCGCGTCGTCGTTGGCCCCGAGCTCACGCTGAAGCGCGAGGGAGTCGAGCTTCGCGACGACTCCATCAATCGGATACGCCAAGTCGGCACGGCGCGCCCCAACAGCCTGCACCGCGCGGAGTAATTCATCGCGACCGTTCACTGCAACCGACTCCACCACGGGCAGGCCCCACGCTTTCAGCTGATCGCGCAACGCTTGCTGGGTCGAAGGGAGAGCTGTCGCGGGCTCGCACGCGCCGAGTCCGAAGAAGACCACGCGCACCCCGCGCCGGGCGATCTGGTCGGAATCGAGCTGCCGCATCGTTCCGGCGGCGAGATTGCGGGGATTGGCGAATCGCGTTTCGCCGGTGAGCTCGCGCTCGGCATTCACCCGCTCGAACCCGGCGAAGGGCACATAGATCTCCCCGCGCAGTTCCACCGTATTCGGAAACGTCGCCGGCTCACTTCCATCACCCGCCGTTGGGCCGCGCAGCTCGTCCGGCAAGTTGGGAATCTGCCGCACGTTCGCGGTAATATCATCACCCTCGCTCCCATTCCCGCGGGTAACAGCCTGAACTAATTTTCCGTTCGCATAGGTTATATTAACCGCAAGCCCATCATACTTTGGCTCGACCACATAGCGCAGATCGTCGCGTCCGACCGACCGCGCGAGGCGGGCATGAAACGCGCGCAGTTCGGCCATCGTATACGCTTTCTGCAGGCTCAACATGGGCGCCCCATGCCGCCGACTGGGAAAGCGTCCGCTGCGATCATCTCCGATCGCTGCTAAAGGCGGAGCGGCCCGCGCCGCCTCCGGATGCTGCGTCTCGAGCGCCGCCAGTTGTTGCTTCAATCCATCGTAGGCGGCGTCCGTGATTTCGGGGGCGGCGTCACGATGATATAAGCCATCATGTCGCGCGATCTCGCGGCGCAACTGCTCAATCTGGCGGGCGGGAGATTCCAGGTCGCCGGGCGGCGCGATCGGCGCGGCCCAGACCGTAGTCATCACAACAATACTCCCCGCGAGCCAGAGGGCACGAAACAGCTGAGCTATCACCGAATTCATAACAATCAGATCGAGGTTGAACCTCCGATGAAGCGAACGGCGGCGGGACAAGAGGACACGGACGGTGTCGCGCGAGTGCGCGACAGCTGGGTCCATTACGAATGCGGCTCGCGGCCCACGCCGTCGAGCTCGCACCCGAGCTGCGGCATACCCAGTTCAGGGGTTATGCGGCAGGGTTACGCGGACGGCGCGCCGCGGGATCCGGGCTTGGTTCCCGTGGCCGCGCGTTGGTGCGCGTAGGCTTTAAGGCGATACCGACAGACGTACGACAATACAGACAGGAGACAAAACAGACCTGAGACAATACAGACAGGAATGTCTGTATCACTTTTCGGCCGCTCAGAAAAGACGGCGGCCTTGCGCTTCGGGCGGAGCCGACAAGCCGAGCAACGCGGCGAGGGTGGGAGCAATATCCTCGACCCCGACGCGATCAATCCGGACTCCGTGCGGCACTCCGGCGCCAAACCAGAGCTGCGGCACATGCGTGTCGTAGGCGTACGGCGAGCCATGGGTGGTGCCGACGTTGTTCGCGCGCCCGGGATAGTAGTAGGGTTTTAACACAAACCCGACGTCACGATCTCGCGCGGGATGAAACCCACGATGGGACATCGCGAGCAACGACTCGCCTTCTCCGGAAGCGGCGAGCACTTCGTTTCGCGTGTAGGCCATCGCGATGTAGGGGAACTTCACGACACTCGCTTTCAACACCTGCCCGGCTTCCTCCACAGTCAGCTTCTTCGCGGCGAGCGCATCGGGGCGGAAGTAAAAACCCATGTTGTCGCGGGTGAACCAATACATCGGTGCCTCCAAAGGGCCGAAGGCGCCATCGAGTGCTTTCCGGCCGGGCGCATCCAAGTCGGAAAGCTTCACGCGGCCCGCGGGGAGGTCAGAGCGCATGGCCAGCGCCCGGTCGGGCATGGGCGACACGCCATGGTCCGCGGTCAGAACCACCACGCACCGGGCGAGTCCAACCTCGCGATCGATGGTGTCCAACAAGGCCGCCAAAACGCGATCCAGTCGAATCATCGAGTCCATCACCTCATGGCTATCCGGGCCGTAGCTATGCCCCATGGAGTCGATTTGCGAGAAGCCGACGCAGAGCAGATCCGTCGCCGGACTGTGCCCGAGTTTCTCTTCCCGAATCGCCCGCTGGACAAACTCCCCGAGAAACTCGGAGCTAAACGGCGAGTTGTCGAAGGCGGAGAAAAACGCGGGGGAAATTACCTCCCGGCCGCCGGTAATCCGTTTCGGAAACGTGCGGGCAAGACCCAGCTCCGCCATCTCGCCGGGAGCATCGTCCGGGCCTTGGACCGCGTCGTAGATCGCGGTTTCACGCACCCGGTCCCACGTCTTTCCAAAGGTCGCATGCACGAGCCGTTCGTCATTAAACGCCTTCACCCAGGCGGGAACCTGCTCGCGGTAGTAACGCGAGGTCACCATCACGCCCGCTTCATCCCAGTAGGCGGAATCGGCCAGTTTTCCGCCAAGCAAAATCGCCGAACGATCCTTGTTGGACGCAGCGAACACCTTGGAGCGATCGCCAAAGCGCAACTTGAGCTGATCCCCGACCGTGGCGGCTTGGAAGTTGCGCGGGGAGCGCCCTGCGTTCGGCGCGAGCAAGGCCGCGCTGGCATCAGCCGGGGACAGCCCAACGAGCGGCGACGTGCGGTCTTCCACATTGTTGATGACCTCCCACAGATCCCGATCGAGCCAGTCATTGGAAATGATGCCATGAACATGGGGAAAGGCACCGCTCAGAATCGTGGCGTGGCCGGGTGCTGTCTGCGTATTGGCGTGGCGGTAGTGATTGTTCTGAAAATCCAAACCTCCTTCCAAAAGACGATTGAATCCGCCCTCGCCGAAAAAGGGTCGAAAGCGAATCAGATAATCCGCCCGCAATTGGTCGACCGAGATCACCACAGCCAGCCGTGGTGCGGTCGAGGTGGGTTCCGCGGCATGAAGAACGATGGCAGCGAAGAAAAGGGCGATGGTGAGAAAAAAGCGGGAGATCATGGAAGACGAACAGACTGGCGAATAAACCTCGTCAATTTGACGAGAACGGCAAACTTTCAAGGCCCACCCCACCTCTGCGCGAGCTCAGACCGACCGACCGCGGTAAATCGTAACGTGCCTGCCATCGACCCCTCCGTCTCCTCTGTTGTCCCGAAGGTCTCTCCGGCCATTATTGCGCCGCCTACTCCCGGACGCCTGACGTCCATCGATGCGTATCGCGGCTTGGTGATGCTGTTGATGATGGCCGAGGTGCTCCATCTCCGCCGGGTCGCCCAAGCAATTCCGGACAGCAGCTTCTGGACGTTTCTGGCGTTTCATCAGTCGCACGTGGAATGGGTCGGCTGCTCATTGCACGATCTGATTCAGCCCTCGTTTTCGTTTCTCGTTGGGGTCGCGCTGCCCTTCTCGATTGCGAGCCGCGTCGCGCGCGGCGCCTCGCAACTGCAAATGACGGGCCATGCCCTTTGGCGCGCCCTATTGCTGATTTTGCTCGGAGTGTTTCTCCGCTCAACCAGCCGCACGGTCACGAACTGGACGTTCGATGATACGCTGACGCAGATCGGAATGGGCTACGGCTTTCTCTTCGTGCTCGGGTTGCGTCCCCGCCGGGAGCATTGGATCGCACTCGGCGTAATTTTAATTGGATACTGGGCGGCCTTCGCGGCCTGGCCGGTGGCGGGACCGGAATTTGATTACGCCAAAGTTGGAGTCACGGCGGCCTGGCTGGAGACCCACGGCCTGGGTGGTTTCGCGGCGCACTGGCAGAAGAACAGCAACCTGGCTTGGGCCGTGGATACTTGGTGGATGAACATCTTCCCCCGGGAGCGCCCGTTCGTCGCGAGCAACGGCGGCTATGCCACGCTGAGTTTTATTCCCACGCTCGGCACGATGATTCTCGGCCTGATCGCCGGAACCGTCCTGCGCAGCGACCGCGATTCTGCGGCCAAGATCCGCTGGTTGGCCGTCGCCGGGGCCGCCTGTCTGTTCGGCGGTGCCGCCCTTGGCTGGCTCGGCATTGTACCAGTGGTAAAGCGTATCTGGACTCCGAGTTGGGTCCTCTACAGCGGGGGGTGGTGTTTTCTTCTGCTCGGACTCTTTTATTGGGCCATCGACTTCCGCCAAAATCGCCGCTGGTCCTTCGCGTTGGTTGTGATTGGGGCCAACTCGATTGCGGCGTACCTGATCGCCCACCTCTTCGATGCCTTCATCGCCAGGAATCTGGTAACACACTTGGGAACGGGACCGTTCCGCTGGTTCGGAGCGGCTTATGAACCTCTGGTCCACGGGTTCGCCACCCTCCTGCTCATGTGGCTGCTGCTCTATTGGATGTGGCGTCGCAAGCTGTTCCTGAAAATCTGAGGGCGCCTTCGCGAGCAACCGCATCCTGCACACGAGCACCCCGGCCCCGGCGAAATGGGAACACGCCGGTCCGACCGCTAACGCCGGCCACGCTTTTAGAGCGTCACGAGCCCAGCTCGCACCGCGATCAGCGTGAGCTCGGCAGTGCCGCTGGCCTGCAATTTTTGTAACAACCGGTGACGATGAACATCGAGCGTTTTGGAACTAATCCCAAGTATATCGGCGATATCCTTGGACGCCGCGCCCGACGCGATATGCTGCAAAACTTCCCGTTCCCGCGGAGTGAGATTGCTAAGTGCGAACGCACTACTGGCGGAACCTTCCCGCACCGGTCGAGGCGCCCAGACCGTCTGGTGAACCCGCATGATCGTCGCCGTAAATTCAGAAAACCCGGTACTCTTCGGGAGTAGCAAGGTGACACCGGCTTCACGGGCGGCCTCATCCAGATTGCTGCCGGCATGCGCTGACAACATGACGATCACGCCAAGGTATTTCGCATCCCGCAAACGACGAGTAACCTCAAGCCCGTTAGCGCCCGGCATCATCATGTCCACCACCATCACGTTAGGATCGAGCGACAGCGCGAGACGGATCCCATCGAGTCCGTCTTCCGCTTCACCCACGACGCTCCACTCGGGCACACGCTCAATCATCGCGCGCAACCCTTCCCGTACTATCTGGTGGTCATCGAGCAGCAGAAATCGAAGTGGGGGCATCAGATGCGAAATTGTACGGTTATCCATCCGCGACCTGACGGCGAGGCGGGGTTAGAGCCGAAAACTTCGTATATGATCGGCGAGCGGGCAAGCGGAGTTTTCAAAGACGCTCGCAATTAGGAGAAGGTAGTCGTCTGCGCTTCACGGGGACGAGCGAATCCAAGGAGCGCAGCGCCGATTACCCGCCTGCAAATGCTCCTGCGACGTTCCGACCGGGGTCACTCCGGCACGAGCCCGTATTGCCCGGAGCCCTACGCGCACACCATCAGAACACCGTGGGCTGCCCGTTACCGACCACCGCACGAACCGCCGCGATCAAATTCAGCACCCCGAATGGTTTCGCGATGAAACCACTGGCGCCCATCCCAGCAAAATCAACATTCGCATTCATCTCTGAGAACCCGCTCGTGAGCAACACCGGCACACTCGCGTCCACCTCGCGCAGCCAGGTCAGGACTTCCCGCCCCGACAGATCCGGCATCGTCAGATCGAGAAAGATCGCCGCCCAGGTACCGCGCTCCCGTTGAAAAATCTCCAGGCCTTCTCGGCCCGAAGCCGCACAGGTGACGCGGAAATCCGCTCGATCGAGCGCACGCATCGCCATCGACCGGATCAAGTCGTCATCGTCAATCACCAGAATCTTCCGCGGAGCCGCAGACTTGCCGTTCTTCGTCAAGGGAACAGCCGGAATGCCGGCCGGGAACTCGCACAGCGGAAGCCACACCTGCACCAACGTTCCACTACCCACGGTACTGTTCACCTCCACCGCGCCCGCGTATTCCTTGACGATATCCAACACCGCTCAAAGTCCGAGCCCATGGCGCAGGTGTTTCGTCGTGAAGAACGGCTCAAAGGTCCGCACCCGGGTTTCGTCGGACATGCCACACCCGTCGTCTTCCACCTCGATCACCGCATACCGGCCAGCAGGAAAATCTCCCCGCCCGTCGGCATACCTGACTTGTCCGTCCGCAACTTCCCGGTGACCGGCCCGAATCGAGACATGTCCGCCGCTCCCGGTTAATGCTTCCGCAGAGTTCGTCACCAAACTGATCATCATTTGGCGCAGCTGAGCCGGGTCGCACTCCACCTCGGCGGCATGAAGATCGAAGCTCAAGGTGGCATTCTTGGTCGCCGCAATCTCCAGCAAGGGCCTGAACTCGCCGAGCACCGTTTTGATACATACCCGCCGCCGTTCGCTGCCACTCCGTCCGGAAGACGCCAAGACCTGCTGGGTCAGTACTCCCGCCCGCCGCGCCGCCGCCTCGATGTCGATCATCATCAGGCGAACCTCTTCATCTGCCGTCCTCATCCGTGCCATCCCGGCGTTACCGAGAATCGCGGTTAAGAGGTTATTGAATTCGTGGGCGATACCGCCCGAGAGCACGCCCAGACTCTCCCGTTCATGACCTTGTAACATGAGCCCGGCAAGCCGGGCACGTTCCTGCTCGGAGGACGCCTGAACCGCTACCTCCGCAAAAACAGTGACCGCGCCATTCACGCCCCCCTGTTCATCCCGCAGCGGAGTAGTCTGCGCGGTCACCCGAAGCCGCGATCCATCCGGTCGCTCCACCACGATCTGGCGACGGTCAACCCTCACGTTGTTTCGCAACGCCTGGGCGATGTCACAGGTCTCGTGGGCCAAGGGCGCGCCGGACTGCTCAAACAGACGGAAAGCTCCGCTGTAGCGCTCGTCCGGGTCATTCAATCGCGGCGTACGGCCCCAAATTTCGACCGCCTTCGCGTTACAATAAGTGATGAGCCCGTCCCGATCACACACGTAAACGCCGTCTGGAATGAGATCGAGAACGCCGCTGAACTGCGCGTCAGCAGTGGTGGAAAAAGCAAACATGGATAGGGTCGGGTTAGGCCACTCGCGAGGGTCGCAATGCTGACGGTGTCGAAAAGCATCGGACCATGCACCGCCGCAATCCATCGGGATAAAGAATTTCCTTACTGGTCCCGGATCTTGCCTTCCGTTCGTAGCTCTCCGACTTGAAGTCGACGCATTCAGACAGGTACGAAATCTCCCATTACGATCCGGCACCTCGCGTACGATTGGAACCTTCTGTAGCCGTCGACCCCAAACCGGTTCAGTGAGAACAGGACGCGGTTCATGTCGGCATTCCGCCTCCCACGTTCGTCCGGCCGCATCGCCCCAATCGTGCAGGCGATGAACGGCAACTGCGGCCACGCGAAATCCGCCCGGAGATCATCGATCAATTTCAACACCTTCGCTTCATAAACCGGCAGGCGTCGTCCGTGGCATCGGCTTCCCCCTGCAGCCAGAGCGCAGCACGAATCCGGCCGGCATCGCCTGGGGCCGGCCGTCCGGCACCGCGGAAGACATCGCCGCGCTGCAGAAAAAGGGCGCCCGCCTGATCGTGCACGGCCGTGACTTCGGCGCCGTCATGAAGATGATGCCGGAATTCGCGAAGACCATGGCCACCGGCCTAGGCGAGTAGCCCCAAAGTGAAACAGACATTCCTGTCTATCCCTCCGGGA
>CAYVDZ010000194.1:0-8519 GCA_964450575.1 uncultured Opitutus sp. | reverse complement strand
GGGTTGACTCCGGATCGGCGCTCGGCGGTCGCGGTCACGCGTTGATCCGGTCCGGCGTGCTGCTGCAGTTGATCCAGCGCCACGTCCAATGCGAGCAAGGCGTTTTCGCGCGCCTGCGCCTGACGTTGCATATTCCCCGCCACCGCCGTCTCCACGCGGGTGTAGGTGGCCAGCGCGACCAGCAGCAGCACCACAAACGCGAGTAGGGTCAACGTCAGGAGCAACGCAAACCCGCGTTGAGGGCGGAACGAGCGAAGGGTTGAAGGAAGCGGGCCCACGGAGATTAAAGGGGCTGTGTATTCAAAATGATCCGACGCGTGAACACCTGTGAATTTGCCATCGCCAGGTCCCACCAGTACTGCTGCGGCGTGCGACCGACCGGAGCGGTGAGGGGGTTCGCCTCGTAGCCGGCGATCAAACGCGCGCCCTCATCGGTCAAAACCCGCACCATGACATCGACCACTTCCGGGAAACAATTCGTGTAATCGCCGGCGGAATTGGCAATGCGCGCTGGGAGGTTGGCGGTGTGCGCAAGGTCGTTGTTGGCGGACGGAAAGATTCGGGTCAGCTGCCGCCCACCCGTCGTGGCGTCGGAAACGTAGACGTAACCGCGCACTCCGAAATCGACCACGTTTTCCGCGAGGACACTATTGAGCGTGGGATAACGAATCTCCGCCGGATCGCGCGGCTGCGCGGTGTTGGCCGCCGGCTGATAAACGCCCGCCGTAATATTATAACCTGCCTGCAAGGTACCACTGCGCGCGGGGCTGTTCGCGGCCGGGCGAACTTCTGTGCGATGCAGGAGATAACGTCGATCCAGATTCGTCGGGGTCGCGGTCGTGGCGCGACGGACAATCTGATAAGCTACCGCCACCGGCGTCGAACTGGTATCCGTCGTGGCGTTACTACCCCGCTTGGTCGTGAAGAACCGCAGCCACGTCCCGGCCACTCCAAAACGGGGGCCAGTCGGACCCGGTTCCCCCCAATTGCCGGTGGCGATTAGCTGCAGCGAACCGGCAGCGTTGGCCGGCTTGATCCCGGTCGTGGTCGTTCCCGTGTTGTTCCAAAGCGTACCGGCGTTGGCCACATTCACCGGGATCGTAGCCGCCAACCAGGTGTTGCCGTCGTCGCGATAGAATGCGCCCTGTAGGTCCAAGGTGAGCTGATCGAGCACATAGCGGGCCTGCGCCTCCGCGGAGAGCCTCCCCGAGGTGCGTGACCAGAATCCGGTTACGTTGGTCAGGATCGCCACCATGAAACCGGCGAGCAACGCCGTGACCCCCACCGCGACCAGGACTTCGAGGAGCGTGAACCCGCGCCTGCGGCGCACCCGCTCACAATCACGCGATCCAACGGTTTTCATCGGGTAACGGAGCCGGTGAAAAACAATGCCTGTTTACCGCCATGATCAAAGCGGAGGGCGGCGGCCGGGTTGCTCCCGACTTGGATCGCACCTGCGCCGCCTTCCTTCACAAACGCGGGCCAACGAACGCGCGCGGTGTAGGCCAACATAAAGGCCGTCGCATCGGGATTGGCGGGCGCCGGATTGCCCTCGGCCAGCGGGGCGCCCGCCATGAGCGGCGACAAGGTTTCATTCCGAATGAGCGCGATCTCAAAAAATTTGTCCCGATCAGAATTCCGACGTGTCACTGGATCGATCCACACGGGGTCGGAATAGACTCCGACCTTTCCGCCATCCCGGCTGGCGAAAAGGATCTGTGCATCCGTCGCTGGATTGTAGTCCAACCGCGCGTCCGTATCCGTCAGCTCATGACGCGCTCCGCTGGAGGCCTTGAGCAAAGTTGTCACCTCGAGGAACGGCATGCCCTGCAATTTGAGCTTAAGCGCATCCGCGACGCGCGCGGCGGCCTCTCCATCAGCCGACGCGGAAACCGAGCGGGCCACCGGAGTAAAAAGCGCGACGACGCCCAGCATGCCGGCGGCAAAGATCCCAATGGCCACCACGACCTCGAGGAGTGAAAACGCACCTCGCAAATCCCATCGTCCTGAATTGGTGCGCGTCATGGTCAGAAGCCAATCGCCTGATTCACAAACGTTACCGCACCGGTGGGTCGTAGAATCAGTCCGCGCACGGCGGCGCTGTTGTTAAACTGAGGCAGGTTGTTCGCCTGCGCCGCCGTGGCGACCACCAGTCGCGAATGAGGCAAGGCGCCGATTTGCGCGATGGTGCCGTCGGCCGCGAACTCGAGGACAAACGCGGTCGCACCCGTCCCGAAGGGCGTGCCGGGCCGCTGGGCCAACCCGATCGGTCCCCGGACCGTGGATACAAGGGGCGGGTTGGACGGCCAGGTGACTCCGCTGGCGAGGAGACCGGCAGTGGACGGCGGCACCACATAAACGCCGCGAGGGAGCACGGCGGGACTGCCGGCAGGAATCCACGTCGGACGCGCGGCACCGGGCGTACTGTTTCGAAACACCTGCAACAACCGCAGGTATTTTTCCGGCTCGCCGGTGGGCGGCCGCGTGGCGTAAATCGCGAGCACTGCTTCCGTCTGATGCACGGCGGCCTGGGCTCGCGCGCTTCCGACCATGGTGGCAAGGGTGGTTTGGGCGCTCGCGAGCGCGTTCCCACCCGTATCGCCCAGGGCAATACCGAATCCGGCGGCGAGCAGCGCGATTAATCCGACGACGACGAGCAGCTCGAGCAGAGTGAAGGCTCGCGCGGTCTGTATCCGAATTACGCTGACGCGACCGGCCAGGCGTTGGAGTGCGTCGCAGCTCATCTCCAGCTCATGATCAGATCGTTCTCGGACCTCGCGCCGGGCGGGGCACTATAGAACATGACTCCGGCGCGGGTTCCGCCCGTGGTGCCGGGGGTGACAACGGTGGTGGGGCGTATCGTGGTCGCGGCACCGGAAACCGTCACCGAAGGGAAACCGCCGGGCGTGTCGCGACCGTTGATCAGGCCGTCCAGATTACTATCGGTCACGACCGCGATCGAGGTGCTATAGAAAGCGTCGCGAATCAAGTTCAGCTGGTTCGCGGCGGCGCGGCCAGCGGCGACGTCGGCCTGCGTCACGAAATCAGACTCGGTGAAGGAGACGAACCGGATGCGGCGGGAGTTCTGCCCCAACGCGGGAGTCGGCGTTCCCGTGGTCGCACCGGTGAGGGCGGTGCCGTTACGACGAGTGCCGGCGAGCAAGTCGTGGAAAAGGTGATTCCCGGCGGCCTGCGTGGTACCGCCTTGGTTCACGAGCTTCCGGGCGCCATTCGGGAACAGCTGAGGGTAGGCGCCATATTCCTGGCGGAACTGCTCGAAGGCAGCGGACCATTGACTGAATTGGGCGCGGGTCTTTGCCCGGCTGGCGGAGTTGCGGACGCTGCTGAGTGTCGGCAGAAGAATGGCGGCGAGAATCCCAATGATGGCGATCACCGTCAGGAGTTCGATCAACGTAAAGGCGCGGCACCCACGGCGCGAAGCCATCGGGCCAGGCGCGCTGCGAGAGCGACCTCGGGGGTAATCCCGGGGAACAGGGCAGAGGCGGACGAGAAGCGAAGCCGTCATGAAATCAAGGGGTCGCGTACAGATTATCGGCGTTCACGCCGGTGGTTTGCGCCGTGCCGGCAAACAGGCCGGTGTTGGGATTGGGGGCCGCGTGCTGGCCGTCCGGGCCGGCGGAATACAAAATAAAACCCGGTAACTGCCAGGGACTGTTCACCGGCGAACCGACCCTCGGAGCCGATTTATAGTAATACATATAACGATTGCCCCAAGGGTCGAGAAACGCGTTGGCCACGGCAAGCTTGGCCGGGGGCGAGCCTTGCGGGACCCCGAACGTGACATCGATGATGGTCACTTCGGAGCGTAATTTCGAGAGTTCGACCAAAACGGGCCCGTTCCGGCGGGCGGCGAAATTGGTGGGCCCGTAGACTCCGGTGAGGGCGTTGAACAGCAGCGCCTGGGCCTGGGATTGGGCCACCACGGCACCCACGACGACGGGCGCCTGACCGGCATTTCCCGTCTGGGGATAGTCGCCGTAGAATTGTTTATAGGCTTCGAGAGCCTGCGCGAGCGCGGCGAGATCTCCCCGGCTTCGCGCGATGGCGGCGCGTTGTTGCGCGCCGCGGACGAGACCCACGCTCAATGACACCAGAATGGCGATAATCGCCATTACAGCGAGAAGCTCAATCAGCGTAAATGCTGACCGGCGGCTGGGGCACACGAACGGCATAGTAGGTAAGACCGTGAGTGAAGCGCGAGAGTTGCCACCGCCGCAAATGGAAAGTGGACCCTAAAAAACGGTTCAACGGCTGGGCACCCGCCTAACTGTTACCGGTGAACGCAAGGCTGGCCGCACTCCCGGGGGCGACCAGCCTTTGACGGGAACGTTTAATCTTCCGACTGGAGGGCGGCGATGACACTGAAGTCTTCGAGCGTACTCGTGTCACCCTTCACATCTACCCCGGCAGCAATATCCTTGAGGATACGACGCATGATTTTCCCACTTCGGGTCTTGGGAAGGCCGGCGGCGAAGCGAACGGTATCGGGTTTGGCGAGGGAACCAATTTCGCGCCCCACGTGATTGCGGAGCTGCTCCTTGAGTTCCTCACTTGCGATCTGGCCGGATTTAAGGGTCACGAAGACGCAGAGCGACTGCCCCTTCAATTCATCGGGGCGACCTACGGCGGCAGCCTCGGCCACGGCCGGATGGGAAACGAGCGCGCTCTCGATTTCGGCAGTGCCGATCCGGTGGCCGGAAACGTTGAGCACGTCGTCGATGCGGCCCACGATCCAGAAGTAGCCGTCCTTGTCCTGTCGGGCACCGTCACCCGTGAAGTAGATCTCCGGACGGCCAGCAAACTCGCTGAAGTACTGGCGGACATAGCGATCGTCGTCGCCCCAGAGGGTGCGGAGCATGGAGGGCCAAGGCTGCGTGATCACGAGCTTGCCGCCGCTGTTACGCGGGACCTCGTGGCATTTATCATCGACGACCTTCACCACGACGCCGAAAAACGGGCGAGTCGCAGAACCCGGCTTGGTCGGCGTCACGCCCGGGAGTGGGGCGATCATGATGCAACCGGTTTCGGTCTGCCACCACGTGTCGACGATCGGGCAGCGTTTTTTTCCGATCAGGGTGTGATACCACATCCACGCCTCCGGATTGATGGGCTCACCCACAGAGCCGAGCAGCCGAAGGGAGTCGAGCCGGTGCCTCAGAACATAATTATCGCCCCAGCGCATGAAGGCGCGAATCGCGGTCGGAGCGGTGTAGAGAATGGTGATCCCATGACGGTCGATCATCTGCCAGAACCGATCAGGCTCGGGCTGATTGGGAGCGCCTTCATAGAGGAAGATCGTGGACCCGTTGGAGAGCAGACCGTAGACGACGTAGCTATGTCCCGTGATCCAGCCGATATCGGCGGAGCAGAAATAGCGGTCCGTCTCCTTCAAGTCGAAGACGTAATGAGCGCTCAACTTGCAGCCCAAGAGGTAGCCCGCGCTCGTATGGAGGACACCCTTCGGCTTCCCGGTGGAACCGGACGTATATAGAATAAAAAGCGGATGTTCGGAATCAAAGGCCTTGGCCTTGTGCACATTGGGGGCGCCTTCCCACGCCTCATTCCACCAAACATCGCGCCCCTCGGTCATGGTCACCGGGTTGCCGCAACGTTTCACGACCAGCACGGTTTGAACGGTGGGGGTGTGCTGCACCGCCTTATCCACATTGGCTTTGAGCTCAATAACCTTGCCCCGGCGCCAGCCTCCATCGGCGGTTATGACTAATTTTGCCTTACAGTCATTAATTCGATCCTTGAGCGCTTCGGGGCTAAATCCCCCGAAAACCACCGTGTGAATAGCCCCAACGCGCGCACAAGCGAGCATCGCCATGACGGCTTCGGGAATCATCGGCAAATAGATGGCGACGCGGTCCCCTTCGCCGACTCCCATGTTCTGAAACGCGTTCGCCCAGCGGCACACGTGGAAATGTAACTGCTTGTAGGTGATGGTTCTGACATCACCAGGCTCGCCTTCGAAAATCAGCGCGGCCTTGTTCTCGCGAGCGGTGCCAAGATGGCGGTCAAGGCAGTTTTCGGCGACGTTGAGCTTACCACCCACGAACCATTTCGCATGCGGCGGCTTCCAATCGAGGACCTTCTTGTAAGGTTTTCGCCAAACCAAATGTTCCTTGGCCTGCCGGTCCCAGAATTTCTCTGGGGAGTTGACAGACTCGTGGTAGAGCCTTTTGTAAGCCGCTTCACTCCCAAGATTAGCTTGGGCTTTGAACTCGGCCGAAGGCCTGAATTTCCGGGACTCCCGGGATACTGAGGTAATCGTCTGATCTGGCACAGGCGTGTCGGATTGTAGGGTTAATGGACGCAAACCGCGCCTCTTATCCTGCTCAGAGTTTCAAGCGTCAAGCGGGACGTTGTCTGCCCTCACCCTCTCTGTATGGAAAAGAAACCTGCGTCCGCTCCCGCGGACTCCACCGCTGCGACGGAAATTCCCGCCGCGGCACAAAATTCCGCAACCGCGGAAAGTAACGCGCCTGCCCCGATGCCGGCCGAAAACACGATTCACGTCGAAGGCGTGCTCGACATTGATCTCCAGCGCGGGGGCAATGGCCAACTAGTCGACCTTAACAAGGGCGGGAAGCGTCGGCCAACCGACCCCTTTGTCCCCAAGGAATTGATCCGTCGCTTCAAGCTCCGGAACGGTTCGATGATTGGCGGAACCGCCTTTCCGCCGGACGGCCGCTTTCCGAACCCGAAGATGCGCTTTATCGAGACGGTGGATGGCGTCCCTCTGGAAGAACGCCGCGCGAAATTCGACTTTACGACCCTGACCACCGTTTCGCCGACGCAACATCTCAGGTTAGAGATGAAGGACGGGCGCATGACGACCCGGGCCGTCGACCTTTTCTGTCCCGTTGGGAAAGGCACGCGCGGGCTCATCGTCGCTCCGCCCCGTACGGGTAAAACCACGCTGCTGCGTGACATGGCATTGGGCGTCCTGGAAAATAACCCGGAATGTCACGTCATGATTCTTTTGGTCGACGAACGACCGGAGGAAGTCACCGATTTTAAACGCAGTGTCATCGCGGCCGAGATCTGGGCCTCCTCGAATGATGAGCAGATCGAGAATCATATCCGCGTTGCCGACATGTGTATCGAGCGCGCCAAGCGACTCGTCGAAACCGGGCGCGACGTCGTGATGTTTGTTGATTCCATCACCCGACTGTCCCGGGCGCATAACACTGCCCGCAATTCCGGCCGCACCGGCTCGGGCGGTTTGGATGTACGGGCCCTCGAAAAGCCGCGTCAGCTCTTCGCCACCGCGCGTAAAACGGAAGAAGCGGGTTCGCTCACGATCATCGCCAGCGTACTCGTTGAAACCGGCAGCCGCATGGACGACGTGATTTTCCAGGAATTCAAAGGCACCGGAAACATGGAATTGGTGCTCGACCGCAAGGCGGCCGAGATGCGCCTCTGGCCAGCCATCAACATCGCCTCGAGCGGTACGCGGAAAGAAGAGCTGCTGATTGATGCCAAAACCCTCGAAGGGATTCACTTCTTCCGCCGGGCCTTGGTGCAGCAGAAAATCGAGGAAGCGACCGATACCATGATCGCCCGGCTTTCAAAAACAAAGACCAACGCCGAGTTTCTGAAACTAATCGCCCGTTAGTTCGTCAGTTTCTTTCCTCTTGCCCGCCCGGAAATCTCCTGAGATTCATCCTGTTCGTCTTGCTTCAAGAGCCAGCTTCTTCCGCCACCGCTACCTACTTCATGCATAGTTTCTCCGAGCAATGTCTCGACATGGCCCGCTCGATGTTGGGCCACAATCTCGACTCCATCCAACCTGACGGCACCATCCTGCCAGCCAATGGTGAGCAGTCACGCCCGGACGAACCCGGCCACGTCGCCTTCGCGCTCGGAGAATTCTATCGTGCCACGGGTGAGACCACTCTCAAGGGTCACGATCTGATCGATCTCGCGGCCCGTTGTATCACCGCGCAGATGTTTACCGAGCCGGCCGCGGAAAACGGGCTTGCGTACGCGGCTTTGGGGCTCCTCGCCTTTGGACCTTCCAAGGAACGTAATCCGGTCTGGGAACGCTTGGTTGAAGAAACCCAGCAACGGATCGACAAGTCGCTCCTTCACCGCAGCGATTACGATAACCACTGGCAGGCATTTAATGTCGCCAAAGCCGTGGCACGCTTCTCGCTCGGCCTGTCCAAGAAGGACGAAACCTCCCGCTTGATCGAGCGCGTCGTCGAGCGGATCAACCAGACGAGCTCGGCCGGTTTCTTCGACGATTCCACCACCGGCACCGGCAGTACCCTCGGGGGCAATTTCAATTTGTACGGCGTGATGACCTTCGTGTTCATCCGCTCGGCGCTTCAACTTCATGCGAACAGCGGTGTCCGTGAGCGCAAGCTCCCCACCCTGCGCACGTACGCAGAGAAGTATATCAAGATGATGCCCGACCTCGTCCGCCACGACGGTCTCGGCTGGGCCTTCGGCCGCGCCGCCGGCGCCTACGGACAGATGCACTGCAT
>CAYVDZ010000193.1:391-8529 GCA_964450575.1 uncultured Opitutus sp. | reverse complement strand
TGTGGGTGAGTTTGCCAAGTTTCTACCCGGCGTGACTCTTAACCGCGACGGCAGTGACGGCCGCAGTATTTCCCTCGGTGGAGTTCCTCCGGGATCGACGCCGATCATGGTCGATGGCAACAGCCTCGCGAGTGCGGCGTCCTCCAGTGGCGGTCGCCAGGTCGAGTTTGAACAGATCTCGATCACCGGCATGTCGCGGATCGAAGTGACGCGTTCTCAGAATCCGGATACGCCGGCCAACGCGATCGGCGGCACGGTGAATTTGATCAGCAAAAGCGCGTTTGAGCGCTCGAAGCCGATCTACACCGTCAAATCGTATCTCTCCTTCAAAGGAGGCGACTTCAGCTTGAAGAAACAGCCAAGCCCGTTTGCGAGCGAGGAGTATCCCTTTGAACCGAATCTTGAGCTCAACGCGGTGGTGCCTGTTACCCGGAACTTCGGCTTTACTGCGAGTGCGCTCGTGACGCGGGCGCTCGCGAACGGCCAGGGTTTCACGATGGACTGGGTTCCGACCATTGCCGGGCAATCGGCTATCTTTCCTGCGACCACGCCGGACAAGCCGTACCTTGTTCGCCATCGGATTCAGGAGCGTCCGAAGATCAGCACCCGCGAATCCGCGAGCTTCTCCGCTGACTGGCGCATATCCGATGCCGATGTCCTCACGTTCGGCTTTCAATACGCATATTTTAAAGCCAAGTGGTGGGTGCGGCAGCTCAGTTTTGACGTCGGCCGCGTGGCTTCATTTGGTCCCGATTTCACCCAGGGTGCCGTCGGCGCCGGCTTCGCGCAGATCATCTACGACGCGCGGGAGAAAGATGGCACGACGTACATGCCGAGCCTGCGCTGGAAGCACAATGGTCCGGTGTGGACCTGGCAGATCAACAGTGCCTTCTCGCGTGCTTCAAATCACTATCGCAACTTTGATAAAGGCTATTTTCAGGCCAACAATGCCTTCTTCCGCAACCTGACCATTCGGTTCGAGGACATGCACTTTGATCGTCCTGGCGTGATCTCGGTCAGGAATGCCGCCGGAGCCGGGGTCGATCCCTATCGTCTCGATAACTACAACTTGGAGACCGTGCAGGGCACCACGATCGACGGCGTCGACATTGTGCGCAGTCTCTCGGGCAGCGCGCGACGCGAGTTCGATTTCCGTCTGCCGTTGGTCGTGAAGACGGGTCTCGACCTTCGTTCGCAACGCCGCGATCTGGACCGGTCAACCTACGATGCCACGCACATGGGGGCGGACGGATTGATCCGCACGGCGGATGATAATGCCAGCCAATGGTTCGACCCGATCTATTCGCAGCGCGAACTGCTTTCCGGCCAGAAGATGGAGTGGATGGACCTCTCGAAAATAGGAACGACGTTTCGGAACAATCCCGAATATTTCGTTCAAAACGAAACCAACCGGATGAATTACCACCGCAGTTCCGTCACCGGATCGCAGGTCATTACCGAAACAATCACAGCGCCGTATCTTCGGCTGGATACCAAGCTCTTCAACGGGCGGCTGCAGTTGACGGGCGGAGTGCGGTATGAACGCACCGATGATAAAGGACAGGGTCCGCTGATCGATCCGACGTTGATCTATCAACGCAACGCCAGCGGTCAGATTGTGCGTGACGCACAGAATCGTCCTGTGGCGATTGCTCCGCTCAACTCCCTCGCCGGATCCCAGCTCGCCTATATTGAACGCGGGGCCAGCACCGAAAAAGACTACGACGGCTTTTTTCCGAGCTTCAACGGCGCCTATTTGATCCGGCCGAATCTCATCGCTCGCTTCTCGTATGCCCGTTCGATCAGCCGGCCGCAGTTCACCTATATCCTGCCGTCGATGAATCTGCCCGACACCGAGTCGACGTCGCGCCGAATTACGCTCACCAATCCCGCGCTCAAACCGTGGTTTGCGGACAGCTTCGGCGTCGCGCTCGAATATTACTTCAATGAGCCCTCGACCGGCGTGTTTTCCACGCGGCTTTATCGTCGCGACATCACGGATTTTTGGGGCGTCACGATCGTGCCGGCAACCGACGATGTGCTCGAACCGTGGGGGCTGGATCCGGCCGTATATGGGGAGGCGCTGGGCTATGATGTCAGTACGCGTATGAACGTGGGCAACGCCCGCGTGACCGGCACGGAATTCGACTACCGCCAGAATCTGATCTTCCTGCCGCACTGGGCGCGCGGCCTCACCGTTTTCGGTAACATCACCCTGCAGCACCTCGAAGGTTCCGAGATGGCGAGCTTCAATGGATTTGTCGGTAAAACGATTAACTACGGCGTCACGTTCAGCCGCGCGCGTTTCACCGTTCGCGCCGCTGTGAACCTCAAGGGCCGCGTCAAGCAGGGCCAGATCACCAATGCGGGTACCGAGCCGGGCACGTTTACGTATTTGCTCCCGCGCCGCAGTGCGGACCTGACGGCGGAGTACCGCCTCACGCGTAACTTCGCCCTCTTCGTGAGCGGCCGTAATATCAACGAAGCGATCGATGACACCGTGACCTATGGCCCCTCCACCCCGAGCGATCGGATCTTGCGCGGCCGCGCGGATTATCGCTCGTACTGGAATGTCGGAATCAAAGGCACGTTTTAATCGCCCATCGCCCTTTAAGATCTCAATCTCCATGCTTCGGCTTCAGATCAGCGCCCCGATCTGGAATTTCAAACCGCTGCTTTCCAATCCCACTCCCTCATGAATCGACGTCGCTTCTTAAAGACCTCAGCTTCCGCCGCCGCGAGTGCTGCATTGCTTCCCGCTTTGTTCGCCGCCGCGGCCAAAGCGGGCCGTCCGCCGCGGATTCTGCTCCGCAGTTCCTGGCAGAGCGTGAACATTGGCGATATTGGTCACACGCCGGGTGCGCTCAGTTTAATTGAGAAGTATTTCCCGGAAGCAGAGGTCACGCTTTGGCCAGGCAATCTCGGCCACGGCTCGCGCACGCTGCTCACTGCGGGTTACCCGCGCCTCAAAATTACCGAGGGCAGTCTCGACCAGGACGGCAAGCCGACCACTCCCGCCCTCGCGAAAGCATGGGAGGAAACCGATCTTTACCTAAGCGGTTCGGGCTCCGGTTTTCCTGCCAGCAACCACGCGGTCACCTTTCATAAGACCACCGGCAAACCGGTGGGTGTCTTCGGAGTCAGTACGGATCCGGTTTCCGGAATCGGCGGCGATCGCGACCCCGAAGGCGGCACGCTCAAGAGTCTTCGCGAGCGGGCGCTCAAGTTGCCCGCCACGCATCTCCCGGCGGACCTCCGCTATATCATGGATCGCGCGGCGTTTTTCTTCTGTCGCGACACGATCTCCCGCGACTACTTGAAGGCGCAGGGCGTAAAGACGCCGATCCTCGAGTTTGGTCCTGACGCACAGCTCGGCATGCACCTGCGTGATGATGCGAAAGGTTTCGCTTACTTGAAGGCCAACGGCCTCGAAGAGGGGAAGTTCATCTGCGTCATCCCGCGGCTGCGTTACACGCCTTACTACAAGATCCGGAACACGCCGCGGGTGGAGAGTGATTACCTGAAGGACGCGATCAACGACCGCACGACCGAACAGGATCACACCAAGTTGCGCGAGATGATCATCTCCTATGTGCGCAACACCGGGAACAAGGTGATGGCCTGCGCCGAGATGACCTATCAAGTCGAGATGGCCAAGGAGGTGCTCGTCGATCCCTTGCCCGCCGATGTGAAAAAGAATGTCGTCTGGCGTGACACCTACTGGCTGCCCGATGAAGCGGCTTCGATCTACTCGAAAGCTCAGGCGGTCATCAGCGTGGAGTGTCACTCGCCGTTGATTGCGCTCCAAACGGGCACTCCGACGTTCTATGTCCGGCAGCCGACGGATACCTGCAAGGGCCAGATGTATCGGGACATCGGCGCGAACGATTGGTTTTTTGAAGTGGACGAGACCAACGGCCGCGAACTCTGGTCGCGTCTCGAGGCGATCCATAAGAATCCCGCGAAGGCGAAGGCCAAGGTGAAAGCCATCATGGCGACCGTGGCGGAGCGCCAAAAACGGATGGTCGATGTGGTGCGGCAGACAGTGAACGCGCGGGCCTAGTCTAACGTGTAACGCTCCGCAAAAACCACTCGACCGAATACGTCGTGAGCTGCCCGCCGGGGCCATGGAGGTTGAAATCGAAGGCGTGCGTCGCCCACGGCAATGACACAAAAACGCGCGGCACGCCGAATTCCGCGAGCCGCGCATCCAGCCGCACGCTATGGCGATGCCACACCAGCGCGTCGTTTTCTCCGTGCACGAGAAGGCTCGGCGGAGCGCCCGCCTTCACCTGCAAATGGGCGCTCGCCGACTCGTAGTTCGCCCGCGCGGTCTCCGGCGTCCCTCCGAGATAGCGGCGCATCAAGGTCGGAGACTTCAGCATGTCGTCTTCCTCCGCATGAGCGTATCCAAAAACCAAATCCGCCGGCGAATACAGTCCGATGATGCCGCGGATCGCCGGATCATTCGCGGTGTAAGCCACCGCCTGCGCGATCTGCCCGCCGGCGGACCGGCCGAGGAGAACGAAGCGATGGGGATCGATGCCGAGCTCCGCGAACCGCACCTTGAGAAACTCGATCGCCGCGAGAACATCCTCTCGTTGCGCCGGCCAGATGTGCTGAGGCGCGAGACGGTACGAGATCGCCGCCACCGCAAATCCGCGTTGCGCGAGCCAATGATTGAAGTGGGTCAGTTGTCGGCGGTCGCCGCTATCCCAGCCGCCTCCGTGCACCACGATGACGCACGGTGCCGGACCGGCCCGCTCCTGCACCGGTTCGTAGAAATCAAAGGGCAAGTCGGGCGTCACCTGGAGAGCTCGCACCGGCACGGGAGCGGGATCACGCTCGAGTAGTGCACCGAGCGAAAACGCCGGCCCGGTCATGCCCACGTCGCCGAATTGCGCGCGTAATGTATCCGGCAATACGGACCCGATCCGCCACGCCTGCCATGCGGGTTTCGCATCGAGGAGCGCAGCCAGCGCTAGAATCGCCATCGAGATCCCCGCGGTGCCAGGATAGGCCCCGCGCAACCCCCAGCTCAAGGTCAGGAAACCGAGCGAAGCGAGGGCGAGCAGGTGACCATACTCTCCCGCCACGACGGTGAGTTGCCAAGGTGCCCAGCTGGGTGCTCGGATCACCGTCAGCAAACTGACCGCGAGCGAAAGGAGAGCCAAAACGAGAAAGATCCAGCGTAACATGCAGGTGTGGTACGTTTGGAAGGGGCGCAAAGAGGCCGATGAGCGCAAAAAGAATCGGCAAACCTTCGCCGGGGCCACGCCGGTTTTGCCGGAAACCAAGGCCGACGACACAGATGCGGCGGCCGCATCCTAACTGACACGATCGTGCGGCGGGCGGTTCAATTACAACCGACGGACAAGGCAATGGAAAAGCTCCCTTGCCAGCAGCAAATCCGGGGGTAAACCTCGCCCATTTGTATGAGCAACTCCGTCAAAATCTACGACACAACCTTGCGCGATGGTACGCAGGGAGAAGGAATCAGCTTCTCGGTTACCGACAAACTCTTGATTGCGGAGCGGCTTGATCATTTCGGGGTCGATTACATCGAGGGGGGCTTCCCTGGTTCCAACCCGCGGGATATCACATTTTTCCAGGAAGCGCAGAAGCTGAACCTCAAGCATGCACGACTCGCTGCCTTTGGTTCCACCCGGCGGGCGGGCGTAAAATCGTCCGAAGACGTGCAGCTCCGCACGCTACTCGATAGCGGCATGCCCGTCCTGACGATCGTGGGGAAAACGTGGACGTTGCACGTTACCGAGATCCTGCGGACCACCCTCGAGGAAAATCTGGCGATGATTGAGGATTCGGCACGCTACCTCGTCGCTCAAGGCCGCGAGGTGGTCTACGATGCCGAGCATTATTTCGATGGCTACAAGACCGATCCTGATTACGCGATGCAGACGCTCGCCGCCGCTCTGCGCGGTGGGGCGAGTAATCTCACGCTGTGCGATACCAACGGCGGCACGCTGGTGGACGAGTTCAAGGCGATCGTTGGTCGCGCGGTGAAGGAATTCGGCGGCGACAAAGTCGGCGTCCATTGTCACAATGATAGCGGCCTCGGGGTCGCGCTCACCCTGGCCGGGGTTGAAGCGGGCGCCGGTTTGGTCCAAGGAACGGTGAATGGTTACGGCGAGCGGGTGGGCAATGCCAACATGATCACCGTGCTGCCTAATCTGATTCTCAAGATGGGACGCACCGCGCACTGCGCCGAGAATCTCAACCAGTTGCGCGATCTCTCCCTGTTTTTCGACGAACTCGCGAACCTGCGGCCGGATCCGAAGGCGCCGTTTGTCGGCCAATCGGCCTTCGCGCACAAAGGCGGTCTTCACGCCAATGCCGCCCAGAAAGTCGCCCGCAGCTACGAGCACATTGATCCCGCGCTCGTGGGAAATCGTACGCGCGTCCTAGTCTCCGACATGGCCGGCCGGAGCAGTCTCGCCTTGAAGGCCAAGGAGCTGGGCATGGAGCTCGATGAGAAGCGCCCGGAGATGAAGGGGCTGATCGAAGAGCTGAAGGACCGCGAGTTTCGCGGCTACGAGTATGAGGCGGCCGATGCGTCCTTCCGGCTCCTCGTGGCGAGACATTTGGGGCAGGCGCGGATGTTCTTCGAAATCGAGAACTACCGCGTGATCATCGAGCGCCACGGAGTCGAACTCTGGGCGGAGGCCACGGTCAAGCTGCAGGTGAACGGTGAGGTGGTGCATACTGTGGCGGAGGCAACAGGCCCGATCAGCGCGCTGGACAAGGCGCTGCGTCTCGCCCTCGAGCGGACGTATCCGCAAATTAAAGACATGAAGCTGCGTGACTACAAGGTGCGCATTCTCGAAGGCAACAACGGCGCGGGATCGCGCACGCGCGTGTTGATCGAAAGCGGCGATGGGAAACGGATCTGGGGTACGGTTGGGGTCAGCGATAATATCGTGGACGCCAGCTGGGAAGCCTTGCGCGACGCCGTCGAGTACAAGCTGCTGATGTCCTGAAGCCCTGGCCGGTCGGAATTCTCGTTCCGATCAGTTGGTTCGAAGGGTGCGATCCCAAAGTCGTCTGCGAAGCTCGCGTCTTCGGCCGGCTCGCGGAGCATGGCGATCGACCGTGCTCGCGAACTATTTCCCGCGAGCGGCCAGATAGTCCATGAGTTGCTCCAGGAACTGGTGGTCTCCCGGTAGCGAGTGCAACGCGTCGCGGGCGGCTGTGGATAATTCACGGCCGATCCTCCGCGAGTTCTCGATGCCGTGCAGTTTGACGTAAGTGGTCTTGTCCGCCTTGGCGTCTTTGCCCGCGGTCTTACCGAGGACGGCGCTCTCGGCCGTGGCGTCGAGCACGTCGTCCATGATTTGGAACGCGAGCCCAAGATGGCGGCCGGCGCGCCGGAGGTCTGACAGGTGCGCCTCGCTCGCCCCGCCGACCAAGCCTCCCGCCACCAGCGCGGCTTCAATCATCGCGGCGGTTTTGTTGAGATGAATAAAATCGAGTTCCTCCGCCGTCGCGTCCGCTTTTTTTTCCGCCAGCAGGTCTTCCATTTGCCCGCCGATCAGGCGACGGCTGCCCGCTGCATCGCCGAACTCGGCCACGAGCATTTGAGCGACGGTCGGGCGGTCGGCATAGGCGTTCGCCAGCAGGGCAAACGCGTGGGTCAGAAGCGCATCGCCAGCGAGCAGCGCAGTCGCTTCGTCGAATGCTCTGTGAGCAGTTGGTCGGCCCCGCCGCAGGTCGTCGTTGTCCATGCAGGGGAGGTCGTCATGGATGAGCGAATACGTGTGCAGACACTCAATCGCGACCGCCGCTGGCAGTGCCGCATCGTCGGTGACGCCAAAAAGCTCCGCCGCCGCGAGCGTCAGCACTGGGCGCAGGCGTTTGCCTCCGGCGGCCAAGCTGTAACGCATCGCGGTGTGAAGCCGGGCCGGCCGGGTGTCCGCCGGAGGCAGATGCAGGTCAATGCCGCGTTCGACACGGGTCATGAGGCGATTCAGGTCAGCGGGGAAGTCCATCGGCGGGGTGGAGTAGCGCCCTGTTCCGCGTGACGCTCAAAACAAAAAATTGCTAGGTCGTTGAGTTGCGCCACTCCGCACTCGCCAAGCTGGCGGGTGCCTCCCATAACCACCTCCGCTTCACACTATGCC
>CAYVDZ010000193.1:0-381 GCA_964450575.1 uncultured Opitutus sp. | reverse complement strand
GAGTATGCCTGTCCCAAATGTGGTCACGAATTTGAGCAGTTCCAGTCGATGCGCGACGAGCCGCTCAAGAAGTGTCCCAAATGCAAGAAAGCCGGAGTCAAACGGTTGGTTGGCGCGGGAGCCGGTCTGATTTTCAAGGGCACCGGGTTCTATATCACCGATTACAAGAACAAGAAGGGTGCAGGAGAGGCGGACTCGTCGTCTTCGACCTCGACGAAGAGTACCGAGGCCAAGGCACCGGAGACCAAGTCCAGCTTTGAAGCGAAACCCGCTCCCACTCCCACTCCTACTCCCGCTCCCGCGACCCCGCAGAAGGCTTCGAAATCAGCCAAAAAATAATTTATGAGCTACAAGTCGAAGCACCGTCAGGGACCGAGCTGG
>CAYVDZ010000192.1:0-8607 GCA_964450575.1 uncultured Opitutus sp. | reverse complement strand
CATAAACTTGTCGGCGGATTTGAATTCGGTAATAATTCCGATGCTCCTGTCATCCACACGGCGACGATGACCGCCACGCTCATTAATGCCCCCACGCGCGGCGTTACCGGAACGTTTAACAACAACCAGTGGACCTCATCATCGACCTGGATCGACGAGTATTTCTTGCAGGACCAATTTTACGTCCTGGACGGCAAGCTGTCTCTCCTCGCAGGCGCTCGTTATGCCATCATTAGAAATTATAATGCGAATAAACGCACTGGAGTAAAAACCAACACCAAAGGAGAGGCTCCCAACCCGCGCTTCGGCATCGTCTGGCTTCCGAATGAATCGATTTCGCTCTTCGCCAACCACTCGGACCTGCTTACTCCCCAGAGCGGAACCAATCCCGACGGTTCGACGTTCGAACCCATAACCGCGATCCTTACGGAGATCGGCGCACGGGTCGATGTGTTGAACCGGCGCCTCACGCTGACAGTGGGCGCCTATAATCTCGCCAACACCAATGTCCGTAATCCGGACCCAACGCGTCCGGGTTTTCAAATTCAATCAGGCGAAGAGCGCACCCGCGGTGTCGAATTCGACATGGTCGGCCGCCCCCTTCCAAACTGGCAGATCATTGGTTCCACCAACGTCTCGAACGCCATCATCAGCAAATCGACCGGCGCCACCCTTGGAAACCGCCGCGCCAACACGCCCTCACACACCTACAGCCTTTGGAATCGGTACCAGTTCACGGAGGGACGGTTGAAGGGATTGGGTGTAGGATTAGGAGCGGTCCGGTTTAGCGGCAGGTTTGGGGACGTGGCCAATTCTTATTATATTCCCGAATATCACCGTTTCGACAGCGCCGTGAGCTTTCGCAAAGGCACGTGGGACGTAGCGTTCAACGTCCAGAACCTGACGGACGAAAGCTATATTCGCGCGTCGAATGGCCGCCTTTCGATTCGGCCGGGAAGTCCACGTGACTTCTCGCTGCGCATCCGCCAACGCTGGTAATCGGCCGCATCTTTCAGTCCACTCGTCACCATGCCCCGAATGAAACTCGCGTCCCTCGCACTCGCGCTTGTCCTGGCGCCAGTGCTCTCCGCCGCCACCGGACGGCCCAATGTTCTGCTCATCATCACCGATCAGCATGCCGCGGATGCGATGAGTTGCTGGCAGGGAGATCGTTATCTGCGCACGCCCCATATCGACAGCCTGGCCGCGCGAGGCGTGATGTTTACCCGGGCCTATGTGGCGAATCCGATCTGCATCCCAGCGCGCACCGCGATGT
This sequence comes from uncultured Opitutus sp., assembly GCA_964450575.1. Lineage (GTDB taxonomy): Bacteria > Verrucomicrobiota > Verrucomicrobiia > Opitutales > Opitutaceae > ER46. Next base: position 7,331 of record CAYVDZ010000192.1, on the reverse strand, counting down.
TCACCGGACGCTACCCACATGAAACCGGCGTCCAGAATAATGAACGCCGCCCGGTCGACGCCAAACAGTTTCCCACCCTGGGCACCCTGTTTCGCAACGCCGGTTACTCGACCGGGTATGTGGGCAAATGGCACATCCCCATCCCGATCGGCGATGCAGATGAGAGCGGCTTTGAATATACCGCCAATATCAAAAATAACGGCGCCGATGCCGCCACGCCTCCCGCCGTCGCCGAGTTTCTCGCGCGGAAATCAGACAAGCCGTTCCTGCTCGTCGCTTCGTTTATCAACCCACATAACATCTGCGAGTGGGCGCGCGGCGACAAACTGCCCGATGGTGACGTGGGCTTACCTCCACCTCCGGACGAGTGTCCACCGGCGCCCGCCAATCTCGCCCCCCCGAGCGGCGAACCCGATGCCCTCGCTTTTGCCCGGCGTTCCTATCACGCCAATCCGCAGTTTCCCGTCGGTGATTTCAACGTGGGGAAATGGCGGCAGTACCGCTGGTCGTATTACCGCATGATCGAGAAGGTTGACGCGGAAATCGGCCGAGTCCTCGCTTCGCTGCGCGAGCACGGACTCGCCGACAACACCGTGGTCGTCCTCACCAGTGATCACGGCGATTGTCAGGGCGCACATGGGTTCAACCAGAAAACGGTCTTCATCGATGAATCATCCCGGGTGCCACTCATCGTCTCCGCGCCAGGAACGACGCAGAGCGGAAAATCGGATCGCTTGACGCAGATCGGAATCGATCTGATTCCAACCCTTTGCGATTATGCTGGTATTACCACGCCCGCGGTGCTGCCGGGCCGAAGTATTCGCGCCGCCGTCGAGGGCAGACCTGACCGGGACGCGCCCGGCTACGTGGTCGTCTCAAATCATTTGGTGCAGGGTGTGCCGCTCCTCGGCGTTATGATGACGCCAGCCGGCCGGATGCTCCGCAGTGACCGCTATAAATATTCCGTCTATGATCAAGGCAAGCAGCGGGAGTCTCTCGTGAATATGGAGTCGGATCCCGGCGAGACCACCAACCTCGCAATCGACGCAAAATTCGCCACCGTGCTGAACGCCCACCGGCGTCAACTGCTGGAGTGGAGCCGCCCGACGAAGGATACGACCTTTCCGTATATACAGCCGGAGTAAGGAGGGACGCCAGCGGGACAGGTGACGAGTCGGGCGCGGCCAAGTCACGGCGAAAGCGGCGGCGAGGATGGGCGGCTCCGCTTTCCGCCCTCGTCACTCACTCAGTAAATCTGTTTCGATGCGGTCTAAAATCTGCATCCTGCCCGCGACCGCTCATGCTCACTCTTCAAAACAAAACCGCTGGGGGCGACCGCGTCTGCTCCGTGCCAAATTGGGGGCGCGCGGCCTCACGCGCGTCGTCGCGCGCGTCACCCGCCTTGCGCCACAACTCGAACGTCACGCGGAAGCTCAACGCGTGAGTCTCTCGCACCTGCTGATTCTTGTCGCCGCCCTCGTTTACGCGGCAGGCGTGCTGGTCGTCAAACGCAGCGCCGAACTCGGGGTCGGCGTGTGGCGGACGGCCTTTGTCGCCAATGTGATTTGCGGGCTGCTGTTCCAGCCACTCTGGCTCCTCGGCGGACGCATTCCATGGGAATTGTGGTGGCAGCCCTTGATCGTGGCATTGTACTTTGTGGTGGGCCAGTGGCTCACTTTCATGTCGCTGGAAAAGGGCGATGTCTCCGTCGCCACGCCTGTATTGGGACTTAAGATCCTTCTGGTGGCCGTGCTAGTGACCTTCCTCGACGGCGTCAGCCTGGAGTGGCACCTGTGGGTTGCCGCGCTGCTCGCTACGCTCGCCATCGCGCTGCTCAATCGCGCGGGCCGGCAGTCCTCCCATCATCACATTGGCCGGACAATTTTTACCGCCGGAATGGCGGCGGCCTCCTACGCACTCTTCGACGTCTCTGTGCAACGCTGGTCGCCGGGCTGGGGGCTGGGTCGTTTTCTCCCAATCACAATGGGAGTTTCAGCCGTTCTCTCGATTGGATTTATGGCCAAATTTCGCGCCCCGCTTTCCGCGATTCCGTGGGTCACGTGGAAGTGGCTTCTCGTGGGCACGATCACCTTGGGGCTTCAATCCGTGGTGTTTGTTTCGGCGGTGGCCCATTGGGGACATGCGGCCTCGGCCAATGTAATCTATAGCTCGCGCGGTCTCTGGACCATTGTGCTCGTCTGGATCTTTGGGCAATGGGTGCGGAGCCAGGAACAACATCTCGGCACCCGCGTCCTCGCCGGACGACTCGTGGGGGCGCTCCTGATGATGTCCGCCATCGCACTCGTGCTCATCTGATAAAATTCCCATGCGCCCCGCTTCGTTAAGGTGGATGAGCAAACAACGACTTTGCTCCCCGCTACGGTCGACCTTCGCACCTTTCAGTGGATAAACGCGAGGCAGGTGCGCATCGGAATTGAACAGAAGGTAACGAAGAAAACGAAGCTGTGCGCCAGGAAGATTGGATCTTCGTTTCCTCCGTTACCTTCTGTTCATTCTTCTGTGCTCACCGGCAACAGCGAGGATCCGAACTGATTCGGGTAAGCACAGCCAGACCGCGAGTAACGGAGTGCTTCCGTCCGCTGATGCGCGGGTGGGCGGACCTGCCGCTGACCGCAGTCGGGGTCATCAACCCGGCCGCGCGTTGATCCGGCAACGGATTGGCTTTGCACTCAACGCTCCACGCGCCCTTAACGGGAGCAGTTCCCTTTACCCCTCATGGCAACTCCCCTCGCCTCCATTCCGTTCCCGCGCCGGTCGTTTTTGAAATCAGCCGCCACGGCCGCCTTGCTTGGCGGTGCGACCTCGAGCCGCCTCGCCGCCGCGTCCTCGTCTTCGCCCCTGCCCTCCGAACTCGATCGCATCCTCACCGCGCCGGTGCTGACGCTCGATTTCGTGAAGTCGCCCGTCACCATCGCCTCGATGGAATTGCTGCGGAACGGCCGCACGTTTCTCGTCCGCACCCGCTCCACAGATGGAGCCGAGGTGATCACGGTGCCGAATCCCGCGAGCATGGCCAAGGCGTATCCGATTTTCACTGACTACATTGCGCCCGTGTTCGTGGGCAAGGAGGCGCGCACGCTCGAGACGCTGCTCTGGGACGTCTACCGGCACAGCAGCAATTACAAGCTGCAAGGGCTGGCGTTCTGGGTGGGCGTGGCGGCCGCCGAGATGGGCGTATTGGAACTTCTTGGACAAGTGTCCCGCCGGCCGCTCGCGGATTTTTTTGGCGGCTCAAAACGCCGCGACATTCCGGTTTACTATGCGAGCGGCAACCGTGGCAACACTCCCGAAGCGGAGATCGAAGTCTTGCAAAAACTGGTGGACGGCTCCGGCGTGCGGGCGCTCAAATTCCGGTTGGGCGGCCGAATGAGTCGCAACGCGGATTCGCTCCCGGGACGGACCGAGGCGTTGATCCCACTCGTACGCCAGACGTTTGGATCCGCGATGACGTTGTATGCCGACGCCAACAGCTCCTATGATTCCACCGAGGGCATCCGGATCGGGCGGATCATGGAAGAGCATCGCTACGGTTTCTATGAAGAGCCCTGCGAATTCGATGATCTCTGGGGCACCAAAGCGGTGGCGGATGCGCTGACGATTCCGGTCGCGGGGGGCGAACAGGAGTATAGCCTGCATCGCTGGCAGTGGATGATCGCGAATCGCGGTGTGGATATCGTGCAACCGGATCTCCACTACGGCGGTGGCATGATTCGCGCGACCAAGGTCGCCCGCATGGCCGCGGCGGCGGGCATGAGTGTCGTGCCGCACATGTCTGGTGGCGGACTGGGCTACGTCGACGTGGTGCAGTTCGCTTCGTTTACGCCCAACATCGGCCCGTTCATGGAGTTCAAAGGCAACACCACCCTTCCCGTAACCTGCGCGACCTCGTCCCTCAAATGCGAAAAGGGAAGCGTGCGCTGCCCCGCCGGGATCGGTTGCGGTGTGACGCTCGATCCTCACTTCGTCCGGCAGGCGAAAGTCGTGGTCCGGAGTTGAGCCAAGCTGCGCCGATCGATCAGCGGTTTAGCCGCTTTCCGGCTGGAACAAGGAACGTGGGCTCAAAGCACCAGCAGTCGCTAGACCGCGCGCATCGATTGGTCTTAGGTCGACCTGTTGCGGAACGCGGCATTGACTGCAGTCGGCTGACAGTCGACGCGAATCCCTCGGATGATGTGCGCCGAACTAAGCTGCTTTCTTCTGACGAGTGCGCTTGGCGGCCGTCTTCTTGATGGTGCGGCGTTGAGGAGGTTGTCGCTTCGGCGCCCTCGCACCCTTGCCGGCTTCGTTTAGGCTTTTCTGCAGCACAGCGACGAGGTCGATAACGTTGGTAGCAGCGGGCGTGTGACGCTTTCCGCCGGGCAGTTCCTTGCCGCCCAAGGCAATTTTTTTCTCGATCAGTTTCATCACGGCGCCCGCATACTCATCTGTATAACGGGCGGGTTCCCATTCCGAACTCATCTGCTCGACCAGCGCTCGCGCCATCTCCAGCTCGCGCCCACGCGAGGCTTTCTCCGCCGGTACTTTCACGGCTTCCGCAGGCATGATCTCCTCGCCGAAATGCATGAGTTCGAGCACGAGCAGCCCGCCATTCGCTTTCACCGCCGCAAGATGCTGACGACTCCGAATCACCACTTTGGCAATTCCCACCTTCCCCGAATCGGCCAGCACTTCCCGCAAAAGACCATAGGCTGCCGCACCGCCCTTCATCGGCTCGAGATAATAGGGTTTATAGAAATGGATGGGGTTAATCCCGCTCACATCCACGAAATCAAGGATCGTAATCGCATCACGCCCCTCGAGTTCAACTTTCTCGAAGTCCGCGTCTTTCAGGACCACGAATTTCCCTTTTTCATATTCGAAGCCTTTGACGATTTGTTCCCAGGGCACATCTTTGCCATCGACCTCGGCCACGCGCTTGTAATTGATGGCACTCAGGTCGCTCTCGCGTAGCATCCGAAATTTGAGTTCTTCGCGGCGCGTGGCGGTAAGGATGGCAACCGGAATCGTTACCAAACCAAAGCTAATCGAGCCTTTCCAGATGGGTCGCATGTTTTCTTAGACCGTTATTCACCGTCAAATGGAGCTCGTTGTGAATAACTTCTTTTGGGCGTTGGTTGGTGCTTTATAGTAAGGGAGTTAAAGCTACGAGCCCGCGGCGGAGAAGTGAAGACGGGGCCGCTTCATCAAAGAAAATGCGGTCGCACTCACTGATTCCACCGATGAGCACAGAGTACCAGTGCATTATAAACTACAGTTCCTTCACCTTGCGGGCGAATTGCGGCTAGGTGCCTCTTCATTAGTAATCCGCTGTATCCGTGCTCATCGGTGTATTCTGTGGTAAAAGAAACTGCGGAATTGAGCTTCATCCGAACAAGGGGATCGGATTTTCCCGTCGCATCATCCGAATCCTTCCGGTCCAGATTTCAGGCGTGCCGCCCCATGCCCACAAAGCGCTCCCTCCTCGTAATCTGCGGTGGAATAAACCGCGCACTGTTCCCTCCCACGCAGGATGGAACATCGCAGCGCCCCGCGTCCGACAGACCTTTCGGTCGGTCAGCCTCCTCCGCCGCCCCAAACAACTCCGGTGGGACTGTCCACCGTCCGTTCCAACGATCGCAATTGCCAGCGCCCCCGGTGTGTTGGCATGAACAGATTTTGTCTTACTTGTTTTCCATGATGAACACTTTTGCCTCCACGCTCCAACATCACGGCTTATCCCTGCGCCGCAGTCATTCGCGTGTGCTTCAGCTCAATGTCGGCAAGCTCTGCAATCTTACGTGCAGCCATTGCCACGTGAATGCCGGACCAGCGCGCAAGGAAATCATCACCCGGGAAACGATTGACCGCATTCTCGACTGGCAGGCGCAGGCGCTTCTGCCGGTGGTGGATCTTACCGGCGGAGCACCGGAGATGATCCCGGATTTTCGTTACCTGGTCGAGCGCCTGCGGGAGATTGATCCGACCGGTACGCTGATCGATCGCTGCAATCTCACCATTCTGCTCGAACCGGGCCACGAAGGTCTGGCGGCTTTTCTCGCCCACCACCGGGTGGAGATCATAGCGTCCATGCCGTGTTACTCAGCGGAGAACGTCAACGCCCAGCGCGGCGAGGGCGTATTCGATGCCAGCATCACGGCCCTCCAGCAACTTAACGCCCTCGGCTACGGAATTGCGCCGGAGTTACCGCTGCACCTCGTCTATAATCCTTTGGGCGCGAACCTGCCGGGTCCGCAAGGTGAACTGGAATCGGATTATAAACGAGAGCTGCGGACCAGCTTCGGCATCGAGTTCAACCGACTCTATACGATCACGAACCTACCCGTTTCCCGCTTCGCCTCGTGGCTTCGCCACAACGGGAAATACGAAGAGTATATGGCGTTACTCACGGCGGCGTTCAATCCGATGACGGTGGACGGTTTGATGTGTCGCGATACCATCAACGTGAGCTGGCTCGGCGAAGTCTTTGACTGTGATTTCAACCAGATGATGAATTTGCCGCTGGGCGGAGCCGAGTCGGGCCGGCGCCGGTTATGGGAGATCGATCCGGTGGCGCTGGCGGAAGCCTCCATCGCGACCGGGAATCACTGTTTCGGTTGCACGGCGGGCGCGGGATCGAGCTGCGGCGGAGCAATTGAGCTGCCGACCAACGCGGTCGCGCGGCCTTGATATCCCTTCCGGCTCAGCGCCATCCCGCACGTTTCATTCCGATCACACGGTGAGCAAAGAAACCCGGTTGGGTCGGGAATAAATCGCCGCGAGCCCCCTCCCAATTTCAGATGGACCCGTCCTACTTCCAGCGTCTGATCGACACGTAGTACCAGCCACTCTACCGGTTCGCCCTGAGCCCAAAGGAGACACGCCCACGAAAGAATCGCTGCGCGCCCTTTTCCGCGCCAGATCACTCGATTCGGCCGGCGAACTAACGCTCGTTATCCACGCCGAAAACGATCTGGCGCGGCTGGGGAGAAAGACGAAAGGTGCGGAACACGCGATCCCACCAGGAAAACAACGCACTGAAATTCAAGTCAGCCTCCACCCGGATAACGGAGTGATGAACCTTGTGCAAATGAGGCGTGACGATGATCCACCGAAGGGCGCGATCCAGCCACTCAGGCAGTCCAATGTTCGCGTGGTGAAATTGCACGACCGCAAAGAGCATCACTTCATAGAGCGCAAGCTGCTCGAGTTGCACCCCGAGGAGCGCCAGCAATGGCAGGCGAAGGACCGATGAGAGGATGACCTCGCCGACATGAAACGTGTAGCTTCGGCAAGCGTGCGGACGGCTAAAAATCTCGGTCGCCGAGGTCGGG
>CAYVDZ010000191.1:0-8621 GCA_964450575.1 uncultured Opitutus sp. | reverse complement strand
GCGCGGGCCGAGCTCACGCGGCTGCAAGCCGACTACGGACGCGAGGCATTTGCCAGGCTGGAAGGAGCACGGCCGACGATGCGCGCGTTGCAGCGAGCCCAGACGGCGCTGGCGCGCGGCATCCGTGCGGCGCTCAAGTGCGTCAGGGCGAGTCCCGCTCTGCGGGACGGGGCCATCCAGCTGAATCACCATGGCGCGGAGCGCCCTCGCTGATCCTATCATACGGTCCGAAGACGTCGCGGCACCGCGACCGCGCTGGCACCAGCATGGATTGCCGCAGTCGGCGTCGCCTCCATCGCAATGACAATCGAGAAAACCGGAGACGACTGTGACTATGAACGCCCACGCGGATCGGAATCGCGACGTAGCCGGAGGGGCCGCCCAACCGGGAGGCAAGCTGGTCTGCGTTTGAAAGGAAACCCGACGCGCCTAAAAACGGGTGTTTTTACTCGTCCTCGTTTCGCGGGTTCGCCGACGTCTCCACTGCCACCCGTTCCACGCGTACCGTCGCTGGGATAGATGCGGTCATCGCGTCGCGCAATTGCTGCCCAATTCGCAACACCACCTCGCAGACCCGCTCGCGCACAATCCGATCATCCGCCTTCACCACACATCCGCGGCGTTCACCTTCCAGCCACGTCTCATCCTGGATAATCTTTCGGATTACCGGTAACTCGCGCATTACGACTGGATCATGAGGGTTCATCGCCACGGTGATGCTTGCTGATTCGTCTTTGATTTGCGACCGGGGGCCAACGTTCCCTAGTAAGCGAGGGGTATTCAACCTAGGTAAAGCGCCCGATGCGAGGTCAAAATTCCGCCGCGGAGCCGACCTCCTGAAGCCGCGCCGCGCGGCAGTGTGAATCACGCTGAGGGTGTCTCCGTGGCCCGCGATAACCCTTGATACCAATCGAGAAGCAAACCGTCGCGCAGACTGAACCCACTTCGGCCAGTGCGGTCCACGATCAAGCCAGCGGCTGTTCACTCGCCCTCAAGCGTCCACTCGCTCTGATATGGAACCGCACTCCTCGTCTCCTTCGGACCACCCGCAATCAATCTGGATGGCCAGCAATCCGATGCCGGAGTTCCCTTCCCTCACGGCCGATACCCAGGCCGACGTCGCGATCGTCGGCGGCGGCATCGCCGGCCTAACTACCGCGTATCAACTGCAACGCGCCGGCAAGTCCGTCATCGTGCTCGAAGGCGGGGAGCTCGCCAGCGGCGAATCCGCCCGGACCACCGCCCATTTGTCCTGCGCCTTGGACGATCGCTACACGAAACTTGAACGGCTGCACGGTCCCCAAGGAGCCCGCCTCGCCGCCGAAAGTCACGCGGCGGCCATCACCACGATCGAGCACCTCGCGAAACTCGAGAACATCGATTGCGGCTTCACCAGGTTGGACGGTTACTTGTTTTTTTCCACGCTCGCGGAGTTGCGCGGCTTGGAGGCCGAACTTGCCGCCGCCCATCGCGCCGGACTGAACGATGTCGAGTTGGTCACGCGCGCCCCCCTTCCGTCCTTTAACACCGGCCGGGTGCTGCGCTTTCCCAATCAGGCTCAATTTCACCCGCTGGCCTATCTCGCCGGACTCGCGCGAGCCATCACGCGTGACGGCGGTCGCATCTTCACGCACACGCACGTGACCAAGGTCCAGAGCGGCCGGCCCGCCCGTCTCCAAACCGCCGGCGGCGCCACCGTCACCGCTTCGGCCGTCGTCATCGCCACCAACTCCCCCGTTAACGACCGCGTCGTCGTACACACGAAACAAGCCCCGTATCGTACCTATGTCATCGGAGCGCGCATTCCGCGCCAAGCCGTGCCGCTGGCACTGTATTGGGACACCGCGGATCCCTATCACTACGTCCGACTCCAACCGGGAATAAACGACGACGAGCATGATATCCTAATCGTCGGAGGCGAAGATCATAAAACGGGCCAGGCCGACGACCACGCCGCGCGTTACCACCGGCTGGAACAATGGACTCGAGAACGCTTTCCCATTTCGGACGTCGCCTTCCGCTGGTCGGGTCAAGTGATGGAGCCCGTGGACGGACTCGGATTCATTGGTCGCAACCCGGCGGATACCGACAACATCTATATTGCCACCGGCGATTCCGGTCACGGCATGACTCACGGCACCATCGCAGGTTCGTTGCTCACCGACTTGATTATGGGCCGAAAAAACGCCTGGGCCTCACTCTACAATCCGGGGCGCGTGACCACCGGCGCCACTCCGGAATTCGCGCGCGAAGGCATTAATACTGCCGCACAATATACGGATTGGCTCACGCCCGGCACGGTGCGCCATGAGAACGAAGTCCCGATAAACTCCGGGGCGATCCTCCGACGCGGCCTCACCAAACTCGCGCTGTATCGGGATGAAGGCGGACAACTCCACGAATGCTCCGCGGTGTGCCCGCACCTCGGCGGCATCGTCCACTGGAACGGCGACGAAAAAACCTGGGAGTGTCCGGTCCACGGCTCGCGTTTCGATCGCTTTGGCAAAGTAATAAACGGCCCGTCCATTTCGGACCTTGCGCCCGTCCACCACGAAGCCAAAGCGACGCGCGGAACTCAGGGCTAATTCTGTTCCCCAGTCCATTTCGGGGAACGCGAGTGTACGGGGCGAACGTGATCGCCTCGTCATCCCATCGCTAACCGTTCAACAGGCTGACCCCAACGGACCACGGACCACGGCATATTTTGCATTGTACTTCGGTGTCAGGAAGGCTCTGTTAAATCGAGCGACGAAAGGTCAGCGCGGCGTTCGTCACCAGAGTAGTTACACAAAAAAACCGAAAGGAAAAAGCGATGATTACAGAATTTGTATACCACGAGGTGAACAACGGAGATGTTTGGGCAAATTCGTGGAGGACGGGCCCGGGAAGTCGACCCGAGATGTTCGGGAAGGTAGGAGTGAAAGCCCGAACCTTTCGCGACCTGCAGAACACCAATCGTACCGGACTGATCTTGGAGATTGCCGATATGTCCGCATTTCAAGCTCTATTGGCGTCTCCCGAAGGGCAGAAAGCCATGCAGGAGGACGGACTAAAGGTTGAGACCATGCGGTTGTTGGTCGAGTTTACTCCCTAGAATCGGGATCGTCCGCACTCCCCTCTACCCCAGACGCCCTAACCGGGTTGATGCAGAGCGCGGTGCGTTCAGGGGCGTGCGCCAGCGCTTGGGCGGACCATTCGAACCAGCGTTTATCTTCGCTCAATACGTCGATAAGTACGTTGCGGTCCACCAGCGTGCTCATTTCTCACCACGCGTCAGGCGCATCACCTCGGCGGTCGAGAGCCGGCTCGCCCACTTGCCGCGCAGCGCCGCCACCAGCGCCGCCCCGCGTCGGCCCGGCTTCGCCGCTTTCTGCAAGCGCACTCCGCCCGCGCCGTCACGCACAAACTCGATGTCCGTGTTGGGCAGAAAGCCGAACTCATCGCGCACATCCTGAGGTATGGTCACCTGGCCTTTGCTCGTGATTCTCATAAATTCTTACTGTATCAAGGGTCGGTAATACCTGTCAACCCACCGCGCGGCAGCAGCACATGGGGCTAGGGTGTTCGGCGTTTGCGCAACAGGTCGATTCGGTGCGTAACCCCAATCTTTGACCTCCTCCGTTGAACCCGTTGCGCCGACTACCGCCCGCGCCCGTCCTGACCTCATGCTGCGGTTCCTTGTCGGATGTTGCAGCCAGCGCGTGGCTGGCGAACCGTTTCCCTTCAGTGCACATCATCCTCCCGCAAAATGGGCAGTCGACAAGTTTGCACCCACGCTTTTTCGGGTTACTGTAACACACTCTCAAGCAACATATAATCACCCGCGAATCAGCGTTATCCCTCGACGAAGTTTGTGCCCGGCTTCCGGAGATCGCGACCAAACACAAATTCGGCGTTCTCGGAACGCATGATCTCAAAGAAAAGATGCTGAGCAAGGGCGTCGCTTTCGACCGCGAGTGCCGCGTGTTCGATGTCTGCAATCCCCAGCAGGCCCAAGCCATTCTGCAACGATCGATTCACGTCGCCAGCGCTCTACCCTGTCGCATCAGCGCCTATACGGAAAACGGTCGAACCGTCCTCGGCACCATTAAACCCGCCGCTCTCCTTGGGCTCTTCGGAGGCACCGATGGCGATGAAATCGCCCGCGAGGTCGAAACCTCGCTCGTGCGAATCATGGAAGAAGCCTGCGCCCCCTCCGAAAAGTGAAACCGACATTCCTGTCTGTCAGACCGGCTCTTCTCAGCGCAGGAAAAAAACAGGAAGGCGCCTTGGTTTTTCAAGTCAGAGGAAACGCTTAGCTCTTCTTCACCGGCCGGGCACAGGTGCTCAGCCCAAATGGCCAATACGCCGGGCAAAACCGAAAAATCGTGGTCAGAATGAGCACCAGCCCGACCAGGCCCCACCACGATTGATAATAATAACCCGCGCCGAGAACGGCGAGGCCAACCATTATCCGGACGACACGATCAAGACTGCCGACATTTGGGTTCATATATATGTAATATCTAGTTGGAGCACGGACAAAATGGAGGAGACTATTACCGGCGGCGTCCTGCGGCCTTGGGGCGAACCACTGGCCAACCGGAAGCTTCCCAGTCCGCGAAGCTTCCCGCATTCGCCGCGTGAAACCCTTCGTGCGTAAGCACGCGTGCCGCCATGCCGGACCGCACGCCGGCGCCACAGTAAAGCAAGAGCTCCTTTTCGGCGGCCGAAGCGAGGAACGGCTGCCACTGCACCCGCGCACCGGCGAGGTCACTGAGCGGAAGCAGCATCGCCCCTTCCGCCACCGCCTCCGATCGCTCATTCGCCTCGCGCACATCGATCAGGCACGCCTGCCCGGACCGGATACGAGGAGCACCCTCGAGCGGGTTTACGCGCGGTGCAGACGTGAACAGGCCTTTAAGCATTTTGAACAGGTTCATGGACAATCGCAGCAGGGTTCTTCGGGTCCGCTTTACTGACCTTATCCAGATGTTGTCCGGCATGCGTCATATAATAGATTAGCGGCACCGCGAGCGGACTAATGATGAGCGAGGCAACCGCGCCAAACAGCAGCGAGATCGCAAGACCCTGAAAGATCGGATCCGCGAGAATAACAAGCCCGCCGACCACCACTGCGAGTGCCGTTAACATCATCGGACGGAAGCGAACTGCCCCCGATTCAATACAGGCGTCACGCAGCGAGCGGCCGTGGCTCAGACGGAGCTCGATGAAATCAACCAGAATGATCGAGTTGCGGACCACGATACCGCCACCCGCCATAAACCCGATCATCGAGGTTGCGGTGAAAAAAGCCCCCATGGCCGCATGGGCCGGCAGGATGCCGACGAGTGAGAACGGGATCACGGTCATCACAATCAGTGGCGTTGTATACGTTTTAAACCAGCCGACCATCAGCATGTAGATCAAGATTAGCACCGCGCCGAACGCCAGGCCAAGGTCGCGGAAGACCTCGATGGTTACCTGCCATTCGCCGTCCCATTTGACTGAGGGCTCGCGGTCATCGCGGGGCATCGTTGCGTTGTAGATCCTGACGGGGCGGGCTGCCGACGGGGCTCCACCCGTATCCGCGGCGACCGTACTGCCACCAAAGTCCCGCGCATCAAGCTGGGCGAGCGCCCGGTTCATTTCGAATATCGCGTAGACCGGACTTTCGATCGTACCGGCCACATCGGCCGTCACGTAGGTCACGTTCTGCAGATTCTTGTGATAGATGTTTCGCTCACTCACCGTCTGTTCGAACGAGACGAGCTCGCGCAAAAGCACGAGCGGGGCCGCCGGATTCGTTTCGGAACGGACCGGAAGCGCCAACAGATCCTCGGGCCGGGCTCGGAACGCCCGCGGGAGTTCGAGGACGACATTCACGTCCTCTCGATCATTCGGCGAATGCAGCAGCGTCACCGGGAAACCCTGTGCCGCCATTTGCACCGTACGCGTGATCGCAGCATCGCTGATACCGTGCAGCGCGGCCTTGGCCCGGTCGATGCGTAGAATCGTCTTCGGCTGCTGGTCCTCCACGTACCAGTCCACATCGACGACGCCGTCGGTGGCCCGAAAGATCTCCCGCACCTTTTCCGCGAGTTTAAGGCGCGCCTCGTCCGACGGACCGTAGATCTCAGCCACCAGGGTCTGCAACACCGGTGGCCCAGGCGGAACTTCCGCGACCGCCACCACCGCGCCATACTTTTCGGCGATGGCCGTAAGCCGCGGACGGATACGCTTGGCGATGTCGTGGCTTTGCGCGGTGCGTTCGTGTTTCGGCAGTAGATTAACCTGAAGGTCGGCTACGTTGCTACCCCGCCGCATGAAGTAGTGGCGCACGAGGCCGTTGAAGTTAAACGGTGAAGCGGTGCCGGCATACACCTGATAGTCGCTCACCTCAGGCTCCGTGCGGACCGCCGCCGCCATCTCGCGGGCGACGCGCGTAGTCTGCTCGAGGGTGCTGCCTTCGGGCATGTTGAGGATAACCTGGAACTCCGACTTGTTGTCGAACGGCAGCATCTTAACCTTCACGGCCCCAATTCCCACCAACGCCATCGAGCCTACCGTCAGCGCCGCCACCACCGCGAGGAACGCCCACCGCCACGCGCGGTGATCGAGCAGCGGGCGCATCACCCTTTGATACAGCCGGGCAAACCACGTCTCGGGCACGGCATCTTCGTCACTGTCCTCAGCCTCACTGTGCGAACCGTCATTCGGCGCGACCGGAGCCTTCGCGGCATGACCGCCGAGAATTTTCAGCGCCGCCCAAGGCGTGATGGCGAACGCGACAATCAGCGAAAACAGCATCGCCGCGCTCGAACCAATCGGAATCGGACGCATGTACGGCCCCATCATCCCACTGACAAACGCCATCGGCAGCACAGCGGCGATCACAGCCCAGGTGGCAAGAATCGTCGGGTTGCCCACTTCGTCGACAGCCTCGACTGCGATCTGAATGAAGCTCTTGCGCCGTTGGCCGGGAAGGCCGCGGTGGCGGACAATGTTTTCGACCACCACGATCGCATCATCAACGAGGATACCAATCGAGAAGATCAGCGCAAACAGCGTGATCCGGTTCAGCGTGTATCCATAAAGGTAGAACACGAGAAGCGTGAACCCGAGCGTGACCGGGATCGCCAGGAGCACGACGAGCGACTCGCGCCAACCGAGGAAGAGCAAAATCAGCACGGCCACGCCAAAGATGGCGATGCCCATGTGGAGCAGAAGCTCGTTGGACTTCTCGGCTGCGGTTGCGCCGTAATCACGCGTGATCGCCACTCCGATCTCGGCGGGAATCATCCGGCCCTTGAGCGAATCGACCCGCGCGAGAACCGAGGTCACGACATCGACGGCGTTTGCCCCCGGCCGTTTCGCGACGCTGAGCGTCACCGCCGATTGTTCCGCGGTGGAATTAATGGCCGCGGCCGATCCATTCGGCCGGGCGAAAGCCGCCCCCGTTCCAAACAGGACATAGTTCGCCGGCTCCTCCGGACCATCGATGATCGTGGCCACATCTCGCAGGTAAACGGGGCGTTGATCATGTACGCCCACCACCACGGCGCCGACATCCTCGGCGTTGCGGAAAAAGGTGCCGGTCTGTAGTAGCGTCTCGACGTTGGCCGAGTTCAGGGCGCCGGTGAACGCCTGCGAGTTCGCCTGTTGCAGCATCGGCACGAGCATGCTCGGGCTGAGGTTGCGCGAGGCGAGCAACTGGGGATCAAATTGCACCCTAATCTGGCGGCGATCTCCGCCGATCAGGGTGGTTTCCGCGACATCCGGGATCGCCTTCACCGCTTCGTCAACCTGGGCCGCGACCCGGCGAAGCATGGCATGATCGTAGCGTTCACTGTGAAACGTCAGCGCGAGAATCGGCACATCGTCGATCGTCCGCGGCTTCACCATCGGCGGCGTCACGCCCATCGGAATCCGGTCAAAATTGGTTTGCAGCTTCTGATTGAGCCGCACGAGTGCGGTCTCGAGATCGGTGCCCACTTTATAGCGGACAATCGTCATATTGCCACCGGGACTCGCCGTGGAATAAACGTATTCCACGCCGGGAATTTCCCAGAGCAGCTTTTCCATCGGACGCGTGACGCGCACTTCGACCTCGGCCGCGGTGGCGCCCGGCATGCCGACCAGAATGTCGATCATGGGAACCTTGATCTGCGGCTCCTCTTCGCGTGGCAGCATCAGCACCGAAAACCCGCCCAGCAACAGCGAGGCGGCGACCATGATGGGCGTCAATTTCGAGTCGATGAAGAGCGCCGCCATCCGGCCGGCGAAACGATATTTCACCGGGCTGGAATTAGGTGAACCGTGATGGTGGCTCATGGCTGGCGGGTCGCTGCACGAACTCCGGCCGCGGAGCTCACCGGGGCGGAACTAACGGCCGCCTTGTTTTCAATGTCCAACGGCTGTCCATCGATCAGACCCGCCGGCGCAACGGCGATCACCCGTTCACCGTCATCGAGTCCGGAAAGAACCTCCACGAGATCACCGCGGGACGCGCCCGTCTTCACCAGGCGCAACTGCGCACGATTGTCCGGGCCGACTACGAAAATCCGTTCGAGCTGACCGAAGCGCGAAACCACCGAAGCCGGGACGAGTAATGTTTTCACCGGTACGCCCGGTAGGTGCAT
>CAYVDZ010000190.1:1511-8627 GCA_964450575.1 uncultured Opitutus sp. | reverse complement strand
AATCTACATAGCTCGCCGGATTGGAGCGCGGGCTGCGGCCGATGGGTTCCTGGTCGACCTGGACCAGTTTTTCGAAAAAATCGAGGTTCTCGATATGCCGGTGTTTTCCCGGCAGCGTCTTCGCTCCGTTCAATTTGCGCGCGGCCTGAGCGGCGAGGACATCGTTGACCAGCGTGCTTTTGCCCGAGCCGCTGACGCCCGTCACGCAGGTCAGCAATCCGACTGGAAACTTCGCATCAATGCCGCGGAGGTTGTTCTCGCGCGCTTCGCGGACGGTGAGAAACGCGCCGTCCGGCTTCTTCGCTTTAGCATCGCGGACGACCGACAGCGTGCGAGCGAGATACGGGCCGGTGCGTGAAACCTTTGCGGACAACAGCATGCAGTCCTCAGGTTTGCCTTGGAACAACAACTCGCCGCCCTCGACGCCGGCGCCCGGCCCGAGTTCGATCAGTTCATCCGCGATCCGCATCGTGTCTTCGTCGTGTTCGACCACGAGCACGGTGTTGCCGCGATCACGGAGCGCGACCAGCGTTTCGAGCAACTTCTGGTTGTCGTGCGGATGCAGCCCAATACTCGGCTCATCCAAGACATAGATGACGCCCACGAGCCCCATCCCGAGCTGCGTGGCGAGCCGCACGCGTTGCGCTTCGCCGCCGGAGAGCGTGCCGTAATCGCGCTCGAGCGTCAGATAGCCAAGGCCGGTCTCGAGGAGAAAATGCAGACGCTGCTCGATGCCGGTGACGACATCGCGCATCGCATCGTTCACGCCATGCCTGGCCACCAGTTCACCGGCAAACGCATGCGCCTCGCCCACGTCGAGCGCCATGAATTCGGGGAAGTTAACCTGAGCGGCAGGTTGGTCCTTGGGCGCGGGGATCTCGATCCGAACCGCGCCACTGCGCGCATTCAAGCGGGTCCCGCGACATTCCGGACAGGACCCGCTGACCATATACGTGGTCAGCCGCGCGCGAAATCCATCACTATCCGTGTGACGATAACTCTCTTCAAGATCCGCGATGATGCCCCCGAACGTCGAAGCTTTCGCTTCGCGCATGCGTCGCATTTTGAAGGCAAACTGCCGCTCGCCGGCACCGAACAGCAGCGCGCGGCGTGTCTCTTCCGGCAGATCCTTCCAGGGCGTCTCGGGATCAAACGGCAGTTGCTCAGCCAACTGCCTCAAAAGCGCGTTGTGTTTGATGATGAGATTTTTTCCACCGATCCGCCACGGTTTGATTGCGCCGCCACGCACCGACTTTTCCGGATCGGGCACGATGAGCCCGGGAACGAAACGCAACTTGCGGCCCAGTCCCTCGCAGGTCGGGCACGCGCCATCGCGATGGTTGAAGGAAAAATGCCGCGGTGTGAGCTTTTCGAATACATCACCGCAAACCTCGCACGCGAGCGACTGACTCAGTTGCAGTTCACGCCAGGGTGCCTCAGCGGTCTTTTGGGCCAGCACGATGGCGCGGTCGCGCCCCTCGCGAAACGCGAGCTCGAGTGAGTCGGCGAGCCGGCTGCGTTGATCAACGGTGGCGACGAGCCGGTCTACGACAAGATCCACGGACAACTCCTTCACCCCGGCGCCGGCCGGAATGAGTTTGGCATCGTCCAGGTTGCGGATCTCGCCTTCGATGCGGACGCGCTGAAAACCGCGCTGGCGCAACCGCGGAAGTTCTTCGCGCAGGACGCTGGGTTTCGCGCGCATGAAACGCGCGAGCAGCATGACGCGTTCGCCGGCGCATTCCGCGAGCACGCGTTGGACATTGTCGTCGAGCGAGCGCTGCACGACCCGGCCACCGTCCTTGGGACAATATTGCTGGCCGACCAGTGCCCAAAGCAGTTGGGCATAATCGGCGATCTCTGTCGCGGTCGCGATCGTACTGCGCGGACCGCCGCCGCCCGTGCGTTGCTCAATCGCGAGGACCGGGGAAAGTCCGTGGATAAAATCGACTTCCGGGCGCTTCAACTGATCGAGGGCCTGCCGGGCGGAAGCGCTGAGCGACTCGATGTATTTGCGATAGCCCTCCGCGTAGATCGTGTCGAAGGCGAGCGACGACTTGCCGGAGCCGCTCGGGCCGGTGATGACAACGAGCTTGCCGCGCGGAATACGCAACTCGAGGTTCTTCAAGTTGTGCTCGCGCGCGCCTTTGACGTGAATGTGCGTGACGGGCTGCATGGGTCGAACGCGCACCCTTGCGGAATTCCGCGGCGGGTCAAAGCTGCACTCCGGATTTCGCCGGGACAGGTCGATTTTGTCCTGAAGTGAAACAGGCATTCCTGCCTGTTCCGAAACGAGCCGACGGCTCGAATCTGACTGATTATCCATTCGACCCGTCCCATCCCAACACATTTTCAGACTGGCTTCCGGAGGCGCAGTGTTCTCCTCTGATGGCCGTTCCGGAAATTCCCGCCTTCACGTGCCCGAGCCCACCTCTTCGATTTTCTCTGCCAACCAGCGTCGCATTGTCGGGTCCGCCGTGACGATCGCCGCGTTTCTCGGCTCAATCGTGCTCATCATCCTCGCGTTTATCGCGGTGGGACGGTTCCTCGGATACTTTTCGAATGTGCTCTGGCCGCTCGCTGTTGCGGCCGTCTTTGCCCTGATGCTGCATCCCCTCGTGGATACACTTTCGCGGCAGCTAAAGCTGCGCCAGTTGCCCGCGGTCGTGGTGCTCTATATTGCTTTCGTCCTTTTGATGGTGGGCGCCCTGGTTGCCGTTCTGCCGCCGCTCATTCAACAGTTGATCGATTTCGTGGAGTTCCTTCCCACCTTCTGGGAAAACGTGGTAACCTATACCACGGCCCACTATCCGGGTTGGATTGAGATCGCCCAGCGTCACCTCGCGAATCCCACCATCCGCGGTGTAATCGACGGCCTCGCGACGGAGAGCAAAGCTCTCTTCGCGGGCACCATTCCAACTCTACGCGTGGCGTTTGGCGGGGTCTTCGATCTGGCCGGATTCTTAGCCCAACTCGCGATCATTCCGGTTTATCTCTTCTTCTTTCTTCTCATGCGCGGCGAGCCCACCGCCGAACTTTCCCGACACTTGCCCTTCCTAAGCCCGGGTCTTCGCGACGACCTGATGTTTCTCATCCGGGAATTCATCTCAATCATCGAATCGTTCTTCCGCGGACAGCTGCTCATCGGGCTCTTCATGGGCGTGCTCTTCGCGATTGGCTTCAGCCTGATCGGGCTCAAGTTCGGCCTCTTTATCGGGCTGGTGCTGGGACTGCTCAACATCGTGCCCTTCCTCGGTTCGATCGTCGGCATTGCGGTCACGGTGCCGCTGGCATTCTTTCAACCCGGCGGCGGCTGGCAACTGATCGGACTTGTTATTCTGGTCACCGTCATCGTGCAGGCGATCGAAGGCTGGGTGCTCACACCGAAAATCATGGGGCATCAAACCGGCCTGCATCCGCTGGCCATCATCGTGGCCGTGTTCTTCTGGGGCACCGCTTTCGGCGGCATCCTCGGAATGCTGCTCGCGGTGCCACTCACGGCCTTCTTCGTGACCGCCTGGCGCCTGGCGAAACTAAAGTATTTCCGCCCGATCGTATAAAGTGAAACAGACATTCCTGTCTGTCCTGCTATCTGTCGCCGTCCGTCCGTCGACCCAATGAGAAACCCGCGTCACCTTGCGCGTTGATGCGTCCGGTCCACGTTTCCAAGCTGAGCATAAAACCTCTCCGTCACGTCCAGTCACGTTCACGCAATGCCGCTTCCCTCGCAACCTCCTGACGAATGCGCCCATTGCGGGGCGGAAATTCCGCGCACGGCCAAAGCCTGCCCGGAGTGCGGTGCCGATGAGCGCACGGGCTGGCGGGAGAAGAGTGTGTACGACGGATTGAACCTGCCCGATGAGGTATTCGAGGACGAAGCTTCGGACGGTGATCGGCGCCCGCTGAACCCGGCGCGGGTGAACGGCGTGGCGTGGTACTGGTGGCTGGTCGGCATCATTTTATTGTTACTGCTTGCCGGCAGCATGGTGGGCCTGCGCTAGGTCGGAGCCCGCGGCGGCAGATCCGAGGGACTCATTTTTTGGGACGGCTGCTTGAGCTTAGCGGCCACTGACGGAAGCTTGGGGCTTCTATGTCCTGGAAAGTCGAATTTCGCGCCGGAGTCTGGTTGCCACAAATCGAGTGGTGGCTGGACGCGCGGTTTCCGCAGCTGCGATCGTTTGTTTCGCATGCGCACTCCGACCATATCGCGCCGCATCGCGAGATTCTGTGTTCCGCGGGCACGGCGCGCATCATGCAGGCGCGCATGCCCGGACAACGCCAGGAACACATCCTGCCGTTTGGTCACTGCGAGCAACTCACCACCGGATGCGGAGTGACGCTCCATCCCGCGGGCCACATCCATGGCTCGGCGCAGGCACTGCTCACGCACGAGACGCACGGCTCGTTGCTTTACACTGGGGACTTCAAACTCCGGCCCGGCCGATCCGCCGAGGCCTGCGCTACGCCGCGCGCCGACGTGCTGATCATGGAAACGACGTTCGGGAAGCCGCAGTACGAGTTTCCTCCGACCGACGACGTCCTCGGCGAGATCGCGGCGTTTTGCCACACGTGCATCGACGACGGGGAGACGCCGGTCCTTTTTGGATACAGTCTGGGCAAGAGTCAGGAGCTGCTCTGCGGGCTCGCCGAGGCCAAACTGCCGTTGATGTTGCACCCGCAAACGCTGCGCCTGACGCGGATCTACGAGGAACTCGGGATCGCCTTTCCTCCGTATCGGGAATTCAACCACGCCGAGCTGGCGGGCCATGTGGTGATCTGTCCGCCGCAGTCCAATGCGTCGACCTTCTTGAAACGCATTTCGCGGCGCCGGACCGCGGTGGTGACAGGCTGGGCGATGGATCCGGGCGCGATTTATCGCTATCAATGCGACGCGGCATTTCCGCTGTCGGATCATGCGGACTTCCCGGATCTGCTGTGCTTCGTTGAAGCCGTGAAACCGCAGCGCGTGCTTACGCTGCATGGCTTCGCGCAGGAGTTCGCGTTGACTCTGCGCGAGCGCGGAATCGAGGCGTGGGCGATTGGAGAGGATAACCAACTTGAACTGGCGGTGACGATCAGCGGAACGGACCGCCTCAGCCGACGCGAACCCGCGCTCGATCCGAATTTAAGAAACGCGGATGCGGATGTGACGGGGAGGACTGCAGGCGGAAGTTCGCCCACGCATGCGCTGCCGCCAGGCGGCGCACCGGCGGAGCCTCATTGCTTTGGGCGATTTGCCGCGGTCGCGGATCAGGTGAAGAGCACGCCCAAGAAACTGGAGAAAATAGAACTCCTCCGCGCGTACCTAACGGGACTTGCGCCAGACGATGCGGCGCGGGCCGCACTTTTCTTTACCGCGCGGCCGTTTCCGCAGTCGGACGGACGCGTGCTCACGATGGGTTGGGCCGTGATCAAGCGCGCGGTGCTGGAAGTCGCTGGCGTGACCGAGGCAGACTACCGCGGCGCGTATCATCGTTTCGCGGACGCGGGAGATACGGCCGGGGTGCTGCTGCGAAGTAGATCGGAACCGGTGGGACCGCCGGATTCAGTCGCCGATGGAATTAACCACGGACATCCACTCCCCGAGCAGGGCGCGCCCGGCGAGCACGGCCTGTCACTGCCGGAGCAAAGAGCGGGCCGTGTCTCGTCGCGTTTTTCGGGTGTGACCCTGGCGCAGCTCGCGGCGTTTTTTTCCGAGGTCGCCGCTGCACGTGGTCCGAGCACGAAGCTGGATCTGCTTCGGCGATTCCTGCTTTCACTTTCGCCCGGGGAAGCCAAGTACCTGGTCAAGATTGTCACGGGTGATCTACGGATCGGATTGAAAGAAGGCCTGGTGGAGGAAGCGATTGCGGCCGCGACGGATCAACCGACCGAGAGTATCCGGGAAGCGAATATGCTGTCCGGCGATATCATCCAAGTGGTGTGCGCGGCGCGGCGCGGTTCGACGGCGGCGATTGATCTCCGGGTTTTCCATCCGCTGCAATTTATGCTGGCGAGTCCTGAACCAACGGCCGAGGCAATCCTTGAGCGCTTGGCACCACCGGTCTGGTTGGAGGAGAAATATGATGGCATCCGCTGCCAAGTGCACAAGCAAGGGGACCGCGTCGAACTCTACTCGCGCGATCTGAAACGCATCACCGGACAGTTCCCGGACCTCGCACGGGCGGCGCGGTTTTTTCCCGGCGATTTCATCGGAGACGGCGAGTTGCTCGCATGGCGGGACGGCCGGGCGCTGCCGTTTGCCGAATTGCAGAAACGGCTTGGACGGAAAGGCGACGACTTCTTCCTGGGGGCGGAGATTCCGGTTTCGATTTCGTTCTATGACATCCTTTGGTGCAACGGGCGCTCGCTGCTGCGCGAGCCGTTGTCCACCCGCCGCGCGCATCTGACGGAATTGTTGACGGACGCCGATCCCCGGCTCGCGCCGCATTTCACGCTCGCGCCGGTGAAGGAAGCGGCGACGGCGCTTGAGATTGAGGCGGCGTTTCTGGCGGCTCGTCAGCGCGGCAACGAAGGCCTCATGGCCAAGGATCCCACGAGCATCTACACCCCAGGTCGCCGCGGATTGGCGTGGTTGAAACTGAAGAAAGCCTATGCGACCCTCGACGTGGTGGTGGTTGGCGTCGAATATGGTCACGGCAAGCGCCGCGACGTGTTGAGCGATTACACGTTTGCGATTCGTGACCCGGAGAACGACCGGCTGCTGACGGTGGGCAAAGCGTATTCAGGTCTCACGGACGTTGAGATCGCCCAACTCACCGAGCACTTCCTGGGCAGTACGCTGGAAGTGCGCGGACGGTTTCGCAGCGTGGTGCCGGACACCGTCCTCGAAATTGCGTTCGATTCAATTCAACCGAGTAAACGACACCAGAGCGGGTATGCGCTGCGATTTCCCCGCATCGCGCGGATTCGCACCGACAAAACAGTCGCCGAAATCGACACGCTCGAAACGTGTCAAAGGCTGGCGAACGCGAGCTTTGCCGACGCTACGCAGCCCAAAGCGGCGGGGCGCCAAGACTAACCTGTCCCTTCCGGAATTAACCCGTACCTTAGCAAGGCACCAGTCTGACGTGCCGACTTACTCGTCCCTCGAAATTGACCTGTCCCTATGAGATC
>CAYVDZ010000190.1:0-1411 GCA_964450575.1 uncultured Opitutus sp. | reverse complement strand
CCTCGAAATTGACCTGTCCCTATGAGATCAAAGACGCGGGTCCACGGGCCAGCCCCACCGCCGGTCGCCTTCCAAAATAGCCTGTCCCTTGTAGCCGGAGTTCAGATCAGCACTAACATTTCCCGACTGGAATTAGACCCGTCGAATTAGCCTGTCCCTTTTAAACCACGAAAGCCCCTCCGACCGAAATTGACCTGTCCCTATTGGACCGGGGTTTTAACCTCCGGTCCCGTTCGTCCGGAACCTTCCGTAACTAACCTGTCCCTTTGGGGAACATTGAGACCTCGGAAACCAACCTGTCCCTGATTGTGACGCGTCGCCGCCTCCTTCTTCGCATCGCTCTGGTGGCGGCCGTGGCCGCGGCGCTCGCCTTCTTTGCGCTCCGCACGTCACCCTATCTCCAATACATTCCCTGGATGCCACGCGTCATCGGCGTTTGGGCCGACAGCAACGGCATCGTTCGGAACGTCGCCGCCTTCTTCGTCCTCGGGCTTGCGACCTATCTGCTCGTCGGCCGACGGCTGCCCCACGTCCTCGTCCTCAGCGGGTTCGGCGTCGCACTGGAAGTCTCTCAAATCTGGATCCGCGGGCGCGTCTTCGACTGGCTTGATATTTGGGCAAGCCTCGCCGGCATCGCGCTGGCCTGGCCGGTGGCATGGCTCCTTGTTCGCGGTTTTTCACGCCGCCCATGCTGAGCCGGATCCAGAGTCCGGCGATCGATGGAACCACGGTGCTTGCCGCGTTGCATCCGGAGTTGCGTCGCTGGTTTTCCCGGCGTTTCAAAACCCTCGCCCCGGCGCAGGCTATCGCCGTTCCTGAAATCCTTGCGGGACGCTCGATCCTCCTCTCATCGCCCACGGGAAGCGGGAAAACCCTCGCGGCCTTCATCGGCGTGTTCGACACCCTGGCCAAAGCCCGCGATCGCGGCGAACTGCCGAACGGGACCGTGGCGGTGTATGTCTCGCCCTTGCGCGCCCTCGCCTACGATCTCCGGAAAAATCTCCAACAGCCCCTCGACGAGCTCGGCTGGGACTGGCTGCGCATCGGGGCCCGCACCGGTGACACCACCATAAGGGAGCGCGCCCAGCAGCGCCGCCTCCCGCCGCACATTCTGGTGACCACTCCCGAGAGCTTTACCGTCCTGCTCAGTCAATCCGGCTGGCTCGCTCCCTTTCGGCACACTCGCTTCCTGATCCTCGACGAACTTCATGCGCTCGCGGAAAACAAGCGCGGTACGATGGCCGCCCTCGCCGCGGAACGCCTGGAAGAGGTCGCCCGACCAGGGCTCATCGCCGCACCCTCGTGCTTCAATCCGAAGTCCGACGCCACCGGCAATCTCGTCCTCGCGACCTCTCCCGCCACTCCCGCCACGCCGGTCTCCCAACCCGCCATCCCCGATGCGGGGCCGCCT
>CAYVDZ010000189.1:0-8627 GCA_964450575.1 uncultured Opitutus sp. | reverse complement strand
TGGATCTGGAAAAGGTCGTACCTATAACGGTCATCGACCAGGACGCGATGGCCGCTCGCAACGCCTTGCTGCCGGTCGACCTGCTGACGTCACTCCCTTCCGTAGTGAACCTACCCGAGAACGAGACCCGCCTCGGCTCGTCGGGTGCGCGTGGCGATAATGCCAATATCAACCTGCGCAACCTCGGTGCGACCGGAACCCTCATTCTCGTTAACGGTCGGCGCATGGCGATAAACCCGATGACCGCCGGACTCTCCCAGGCAGTAAACGTGAACCAACTGCCAACCCAAGGAATCGATCGGATCGAAGTCTTGCGAGATGGCGCCTCTGCCATTTACGGCTCCGATGCCGTGGGGGGTGTGATCAATTACGTACTGAAGCGCCAGTTTGACGGCGCTGAACTCTCTGTGCGCTACGGTCACCCGGAAGCGGGCGGTGGACAAAGCACCCAGACCGCGTTTACCTTTGGCACGACGTTCTCTGAGGGCCGCGGACGGATCTTCGGCACGATTGAAGCGCTGTATAAAGAAGCGATATTTTTGCGCGACCGGGACTTCAGCGTCACATCCAACGTCAGCGATAAAGTCCCCGCCCCGTTTAATGCCCTTGCCGGGCCGTTTGACGCTCGCACGCCCCGCGGCCGTTTTCCAACTTTTCGCGTCGGGACAGCCACGGCCAGCAACACCTTCCGTCCGGTGAACGGAACGCCTTCCCTGACCACCGTTGCGCCCAACCGGACCGCGAATCCTGAATTCTTCCTCGATCTCAACGAATTTGGAATGTCCTCGCCGCGCATGCGACGGGCAAACTCCTTTGTCTCGGCGGAATTCGATCTCAATGACCGGCTCACCGCGTACGCCGATTTCTCCTACTACACGGCCGAATCGACGATGGTCCGCCAGCCGCTCGCGCTCAATGCCCCCACGACGGACAAACTTGCGGTCATGGCGATCGACAATCCCTACAATCCCTACGGCTCCCGTTTCTATCACGTCTCAGGCGCACCCAATTCGGACGGAACCCCGCGTCTGACTGGTGCGCCGCGCACCGTTAGCCTTGTCTCGGTTACCCTCCCCGACCTGGGAGTTGAGAAAATCGATACCTCAGCCGACGTCATCCGCCTCGCGGCGGGCATCAAAGGCAAGCTGGGTAAGACGTGGACATGGGAAACCTCGGGCTTCTACAATCAGGTCAAGGGCGAGGACGAAGCGTATCCGGACGTGCGCGAAAGCCTGCTCCAGCAGGCGCTGCAACGGACCGACGCCAGCGCGTACAATCCGTTCGGATACACCTTTCGGGTGCAAGGGAACGCGGTCGTGGCCGACCAGCCGTACACCAATCCCTCCGCGGTCGTGGATTCATTCTCCGCGATCTTCGCCCGCAATGCCGAAAGCTCCATCGCGAGCGGCGATCTGCGGACCTCCGGCCGGCTGTTTCGCTGGTGGGGTGGCGATGTGATGTCCGCCTTCGGTGGCGAATACCGCACCGAGGATCTAAAAGACCTGCGGCCGCCCTTCAGTGGAGAGAACCCTGCGAATTCCGGCCTGAATCCGACGGATAACGATTTTCTTCTGCATCCGCCCCGGCCCGACGTCATTGGGGACCGCACCGTCACAAGTTTCTACGCGGAATTCGTCGTGCCTCTCGTCGCGGCCGAACGCGGCCTGCCGTTGATCAACACGCTCGAGCTCACCGCTTCCGCCCGCCATGAGCAGTATAGTGATTTCGGTGACACCACCAAACCGAAGATCGGAGCGAACTGGCGCCCCCTTTCCTGGCTGATGCTCCGCGGCTCATATAACGAAGGCTTCATGGCCCCCAGTCTCGCGGCGCTTTTCACCAGTCCGCGCTGGTCAATCAGCGCCGGCGCCGGTGAAATCGACACCTACCGCAATCCCGTGACCAGCGAGGGACCTTATGTACAACGCACCTATTTCGGCGGAAATCCGAAACTCAAAGCTTCCGAGTCCGAGGGCAAAACGTTCGGCCTCGTAATCGACGTACCCGGCATCAAGGGCCTGAGCATAACCGCCGATCACTGGCGGATCCAGCGCACCAACTTGCTGGGCCAGCGGAGCGTGGCGCAGATCCGCGCCAGTGATGTCGCTCTGATCCAATCCTACACCCGTGCGGAACTTGCAGCGGGCCGTCCTCTCGCTGCGGTCGACCTGGGCAGCGGGACCGCCAACTACAAGGGCGATCCTGATATCGAGCGCTTCCCGCTCACGCCGGAAGACACGGCTGCCTTTGCTGCTTATAACAACGCAAATCCGGGCAACCCGCAGGCTGTTGCCGGCCGGATCTTCTCCGTCAACCGGCCCTTTATCAATATTGCGACCAGCGACCATGAAGGGGTCGATCTCGGTCTGCGTTACGTGCTCCCGCGGCTGCCGATCGGCAACATTGTCCTGAATTCCGATTGGTCCTATCTCGTGAAGTCGCGGTCGCTCCAGCAGCCGGCCAACCTCCCGGCAATCGGGAACAATGACCTCAACGTAGAAGGCGCGTCGCGTTGGCGCGGGACCAGCAATGTGACGTGGCGCCGCGGTCCGTGGACCGGCAATCTGGGCGCCTACTATGCCGGTCCTTCGCAGGACTCCGGTGCCACGACCACGGCCGCGCTCTATGAGTCGCTCGGCCGTCCGGACTACATTGCAAAACATTTTACCGGAGGTCAGTTTGTTTATCGTTATATTGTCGATTCGACGCTCACCTACAACGTGTCCCTGGGCTACCGCTTCGGCGCCGGCCCATCATCCTGGTTGCGAGGCACGCGGATCCGTCTCGGCATCGTCAACTTCACCGACCAGGCCCCACCGGTCTCGTCGGGAGGATTTGGATACAGCCCGGGCGTGAGCCAGAATCTGCTGGCTGGGCGCACCTGGACCCTTGAACTCACCAAATCATTTTGAGCATGCCCCTCCTCATGATAGCGGTGTTCCGGGCGAGCCACCTCCGGAGCAATCATTTGCCCGTGAAAGCCTTGATTCAGCCATGGGCCTATATCATCCTGGTGTATGTGATCGTCGCACACGCGGTGGGTTCTGCACACGGCAAACCACCACCGTCCGCAGCCGCGCCGGTTGTATTGACAAAAGCCGGGACGGAGCGCGAAGCCGCGCAGACCTGGTATGCCGCCCTTCCTTCGGCCCCGAGGCCGGAGCTCACGAAACACGGCCTCGTCGCCGGGGAAATCCGTCGGTGGCAGCCGCGCGGCGCCAATCAAGGCGTCGCGGTCGATGACCGGCATTTCTACGGCATCGGAAATTTCATTGTCGGCAAATACGACAAACATACGGGGGAGCGCGTGCAGGAATGGATTGGCCTGCGTGGCGGGCCCATCGTGCACTTCAATGGCGGACACGTTCAAGACGGCTTGCTCGTCATCGCCCACTCGAACTTTCCCCAATTACCGATGGCGAGCTCGTTGGAGTATTTCGATCGGCAGACCGTGCAGCCGGTAAAAACGCTCAGCTTGGGGATCCGTTTGGGTTCGCTGACGTGGGCAGAAAAAAAGGACGGTTTCTGGTGGGCGTGTTTTGCCAACTACAACGACAAGGGAACCACACCTGGATTCGATCAACGCTGGACCTATGTCGGCCGATTCGATGAACAGTGGAACCTACTCGAATCATGGAGCTTCCCGCCGCAAGTGGTCGCAACGTGGGGCTCGAGCAGTTGCTCCGGCGGAAGCTGGGGGGATGATGGCTTCCTGTACGTGACCGGACACGACGCCAAAGAGCTCTACGTTCTTCAAGTGCCAAAGATGGGCGTGACCCTCGACTATATCACCACCATTGACGTTCCTTTTGAGGGCCAGGCGTGGGCATGGGACCGAAGCGAGAAACGCCTCATCTATGGCATCTCCCGTACCTCGCGCGAAGTCATTGTAGCACGGATACCGGAGCTACCCGCGGAACTGCGTCAGCCGTAAAGCGCGTGCCATGCGGCAGGACGAGAGTGTTCGCCCACGCCATCGCCGCCTCCGCGACTCCCGGCTGAACGGCGCGCAGGTTAACTTGAAGGCGGCTTGGCCTGGCTGCGAGCCTTGGCCGTGACGACTGGCTTCGAGGCGGTCGCCGTCTTGCTTTTTTTCGCGCCGGGTTTCCGGGCGGCTTTCTCGCTCGAGAGCGACAAGGCTTCGAATTCCTTTCGTGCCTGCTTCGCGGCTTTTTTGGCCTGCTTAAACTCGGCCCTTGCCCGCTTGTACGTGCGCTTCGCCGCGCCGGCAGCAACCAGCAGACGTTCCATCCTGGTCTCGGCCTTCTTCAACTGCGGAGGATTGCTGGGACGTTTCGAGGAGACCGGGGGGGACGATTCGATGTCTTTCATAAATTAAATCTCTGGCTGCAACAGCACCGTGCGCCGAGGAGCTACCAGAAGACACGGCCTGAGCGCAAACGTCGGATTGTTACATTTTTATTGGGCAACAAAGAGCGGCAGGGCCATGCGGCGGGCCCATCCTCTAACCGGAACGTTCGGACGAGCGAAGACGCGGTGCAAAACCACCCTGCCTTCCCCTTCCAAGCGAACCGTCTGTGACGCGCGGCGTAATCAAGCCATTTACTTCTGCGCGCGCTGGCTCTCGTGCAGCCGACGCAAACGGGCGACCACCTCGGGATGTTGGTCCGCGAGGTTCACGGCCCCGCCAAGGTCGCTTTTCAAGTTGGAGAGAAACAGGGGAACGACCCCGCGATCCTGGTCATTCGCGCCGGTGGCACGCGTGTTAACGACGAGTTTCCAATCCCCTCTCGCGCACCGCCCACGCGGAGTTCACGCCGCCGCCCACCCCCCAATGGACCGAGGAGCCCTCGCGCGCCGACGAAGCACGACAGGGCAAACCACCGGCAAAGATTCATGGGGGCACGTGAGGGGATCATTATACGGAAGGGGTGACCAAGCAAAGGGTGACGGGTTTCGTCATCGGGCCGGATCGATTACCGAACCGGGGAAATAGAAACGGTAAGTTCGATAACGCGCGATCCTGAAAAGCGTGAACTCCTCTCCTGGCCATCGATTATGGCTGCAGTCTGATTGTCGCGCCGGCCAGCCCCCTGATCTGTGCGCGCGCGTGATTGACGTTCTCCGACCTCCGGTACATCCGATCTTCCCTCGTTTTGGACGTACTCGGGGGAAACCGTCCAGCCCGCATCACGCAATGCCTCCCGCGAAAAACCCTCTCCGCGCCGGCGGAACTCGTCGCCAAATCCCGCGAGCGCGGCGCGCCTGAAAAGGGGCTCAACAATGCGATGTACCTCGCCGCTATCGAACACTCCGACCGCTCGATCGGCCGCTTGCTCGCCCCTTGACGCACTCAATCTCCGCGAAAAAACGCTGGTGGTTTTTCTCACCGACAACAGCGGCATCGACACCACCTGGGCTCCTCCCGCATGGCACAACGATCCGCTCGACGGCAGCGTGCCGCTCAAAGCGCGCGAGCAACAATTCGACAACGCGCCGCTTCGTTCCGGCAAAGACTCCGCTTACGAAGGCGGAATTCGCGTTCCCTGCATTGTGCGCTGGCCCGTAGTCGCGCGGGCCGGTCACGTGAGCGCCGAACCAATTCACGTCGTCGACTGGCTCCCGACCTTACTCGCCGCGGCTGGCGGCAAAGCACCCGCGGACTATCCGGTCGATGGCACCGACCTACGACCGGCCCTCGCTGGAGCGTCGCTTCGTTCGCGCGCACTTTACTGGTACTTGCCGCTCTATGATCTGCGCTGGGCCGCCACTCCATCAGCGGTGATCCGTGAAGGAGACTGGAAACTCATCGAGAATTTCGGCGATTCCTTCGACTCGAACCTGCACTATCAACTCGGCCGCAAACTGGAGTTGTTCAACCTGCGCACCGACCCTGGCGAAAACGATAACCGCGCCGCCGCGGAGCCCGAACGCGCCGCCCGACTCAGCGCCCGGCTGCACGCCTGGATCAAATCAATCCCCGCAGAAATTCCCGGCCGCAACCCCCACACCGTGCCCGCGAAGCGTTTCCTTGAGACCAAGGAAAAGCAGCCGTGGAATCGGTGAGCTGATAATCGTCCACTCTCCGTATTCGGAATCCGACTACAACCTAACCCCTGCGTCGACCGCGCACGTCACCGTTTGGCTTTGGCGCGCACGGCTCCACTTGAAGTGCCGGTGATGGAGGTGAGTCGACTTTGCAGCCGCGCGACAATATCCGGATGTTCCTCTGCGCGGTTGTAGCGTTCGGACGGATCGAGATCGAGCTGGAAGAGCTCCACTCCATCCGCGACCCGTAGCTTCCAGGGTCCGGATCGAATCGCATTCGGCTGCCGGCCTTGGGAGTAGACAAACTCCTCGCGCGGCGACGCCTTGACCTTGCCTTCGAGGAACGAGGTCAAGTCGTGGCCATCCGTCGCTTTTTTCGGTGCCGCTCCTGTGCCCAACCGCACGAGTGTCGCGTACAGATCCATCGTAGCGGCCATTTCCGCGCTGCTGCGGCCACCTTCAAATCGTCCGGGCCAGTGGATAATTGCCGGCACGCGCACCCCGCCCTCATAGGTCGAGCCTTTCGAATCCCGCAACGCCCCGGCCGACCCCACATGCCACGGGAGATTGCCCGCTTGCAGCATCCGGGGTGGCAGCGCGATCCATGGGCCATTGTCGCTGGTGAAGATCACGATCGTGTCGCGCTCCTTGCCGGCCTCACGCACGGCCTTGATCATCTCCCCAACCGACCCGTCGAGCTCTTCAACCGCATCTCCGTACAGCCCGGCTCGCGAGCGGCCCTTGAACTCGCTCCCGGCGGCAAGAGGCAGATGCACCATGGCAGGAGCGAAATACAGGAAGAACGGAACCGCGCGTTTGCGGCCAATAAACTCCACAGCGCGATCCGTATAGCGGGCCTGCAAGGTGTCATGATCTACTGGATACTCCGCCTTGCGGTTGTTTTCATAAAGCCAGAGCGGCTCGTCGGTCTGAACCCAGGGTTTCACCATGTCATTTGAATATGGCAGTCCATACCACGAATCGAACCCTTTGCCCGTCGGCAGCAACGCATCGGTCGCGGATCCGAGATGCCATTTGCCAATCATCGCCGTATCGTAGCCCGCGCCTTTGAGCGCCTGCGCGAGCGTCACTTCCTCGTCGGAAATTCCACCTTTTCCACCCGGGCCGGTCCCGCCGTTAAAGTCTACCCGGAAGGAATACTGACCGAGCAGCA
Source organism: uncultured Opitutus sp. (assembly GCA_964450575.1). Taxonomy (GTDB): domain Bacteria; phylum Verrucomicrobiota; class Verrucomicrobiia; order Opitutales; family Opitutaceae; genus ER46. Next base: position 1,444 of record CAYVDZ010000189.1, on the reverse strand, counting down.
ACTGCGTTCGGGCGGGGACGCAACTCGGGGCGGAGTAGAACGAGGTGAGGCGCACCCCGCGTTGCGCAAGACCATCGATATTGGGTGTCGCAATGGTCGGGTGACCATAACAGCCGAGATCGCCGTAGCCGAGATCATCGGCAAAAATCAAAACGATGTTCGGGCGATCAGTCGCTGCGCGCACCGGTAGGAGCTGGAAAATAAAACCGCAAAATAATATAAGCCGACACCACCAGGCGATGAGCCGGCGCGGGAGCGAAGCATGAGAGGGCGAAGCGAAGGGCCGCTGACGGAACGGAGCAACGATTGGGTTTGAATTCATTGGGGTGGGTCCGGCGCGGTGGCGCGCTTTTAGATCCTCTCCGATCAATAAAGATCCAGGCGGTGCTGTCGACCTCCCGATGGCCCGAAAGTCATTCGCACTGGGATGTCGTGCGAAGTCTCCCCCCACCTCGGACCGCTCAACCCAAGCCCGAATATTTCATACTGACTCGTAAACATGCAGCGAACTGTATTTTATCAGTCATCGCGAGAAGCAGGACCACGCTGCGTTTGGGTGGCCAGGCAATGAACCTCCTCAATTGTCATGGCGAAGAGCGCAGCGACGTGGCCATCCATCTGGATTTATGGTGGATTGCCGCGCCCTCGTTCCTCGGGCTCGCAATGACAATGATAGGTGTGGAATTCCGGGCTAGTTACCCGCGGCGCGGGTGAACGCGCCCGTGAGCTCCTTGCCGCGGCTTTCCGCGAGTTAAAATCATAAATTCCAGGCTTTCCCCGTGGGGGTCTCATCGCTTCACTCGTTTACGTTGTAGCGGAACGACGAACCTACCCATCCGCGTCCGAAAATCACCCCTTATCGTCAGTGATCCTGAAACCTGCTTACCTCTTTCTAGCGGCGACGGTCCTTGCCCGCGTCAGCTTCGCTACGCCCGCACCGATGCCCGCGCCGGTTCCCGACTTCATTGAGGCGCATTGTGCGAACTGCCACGACGACGTCACCAAGGAGGGCAATCTCGACCTGATCACCCTTTCGGCGCAGCCCAACTCGCCGCAAAGCTTCGCAACCTGGGCCAAGGTTCACGATCGCGTGCGGACCGGTGAAATGCCTCCGAAAAAGCGCGAACGCCCCGCTCCCGACGCACTCGAGGCCTTTATCGGGACCATCGCCCAATCGATTACTACCAGCGAGCAGGCCGAGGTCGCGACGGGGGGCCGCGCCGTCAACCGCCGCCTCAACCGCTACGAGTACGAAAACACCGTGCGCGATCTCCTCTCGCTCCCTTATCTTTCCATCAAGGAAAGCATCCCCCAAGACCCCACCGCCCACGGGTTCAACAAAATTGGCGAGGCTCTCGATGTGTCGCACGTGCAAATGGCTCGTTACCTCCGCGCCGCCGAGTTCTCCCTCGATGGCGGTTCCATGTTCGGCCTGGTCCCCAAG
>CAYVDZ010000188.1:7869-8640 GCA_964450575.1 uncultured Opitutus sp. | reverse complement strand
AGGTGGTAGCGGACGTTGGCGGGTAGCGGGTATTGTGCCGTTCGGCTAAAGTTTATAACGGCCTTTAAGTCGATGGAGGGTAGGATGATTTTTAGGATTTTTACGAAAGTGAATCTGCACGTGGAGCGGTCGGGGTTCGTTTGCAGCGGGATCGCATATTCGCATCTGTGCGTCCGGCCGCTTGCTTCCGTCTTCAATAGACGTCGCGCGCGTAACGTTTCGTGGATCGCAGGGCTTGAACATAGGCGGCGGCCTCGGCGGGAGATTTTTGGCCGGCGCGCTCGATCAGGGTGTGAAGCGCAGCGTCGACGTCCCTGGCCATGCGGGCGGCATCACCGCAGACGTAGAAATGGGCGCCCGCTTCGAGCCAGGCATACAGTTCGGTCGCGTGCTCGAGCATGCGGTGCTGCACGTAGATTTTTTCCGCCTGGTCGCGGGAGAAGGCGGTGTCGAGGCGCGTGAGCACGCCTTCTCGCAGAAGATGGGTGAGTTCGTCGCGATACAGGAAATCGGTCGCAGCTCGCTGGTCGCCGAAGAAGAGCCAGTTGGGCCCGGTCGCACCCGTGGCTTTTCGTTCGTGTAGAAACGCGCGAAAGGGCGCGATGCCGGTACCGGGACCGACCATGATCATGGCGGTGCCATCGTTGACTGGCGGTCGGAACGCCGGGTTGGGATGAACGAAGATTCCGGCTCGGGTTTGGCCCGGGACACTGCGGTCGGCGAGGAAGGTGGAACACACGCCTTTGCGTGCGCGACCGTCGAGTTCGTAGC
>CAYVDZ010000188.1:3444-7859 GCA_964450575.1 uncultured Opitutus sp. | reverse complement strand
GCCGGCATGCGCACGCGGAGATGAGGAGATGGAATACAGTCGCGGTTGAATTTTCTTCAGGGCCTGGATGAATTCCGTGGGCGCCACCCGACTTCGCTGTGTCGCGAGCAAATCGACGACGTGGTGCGGGGCCGTAACGGGCCGGGCGAGAACGCCGGCGGCTCCGGGATCGATCGGAAGGGGCGGGGCCGGTTCGCCGGTCTGCGGCTGGTCGCGGGAGAGAAGCGCGACGAGCGCGGCCGGAGGTTTGCCGAGATCGTAACGTTCCGTGAGGGCGTGGCGGAGCGAGGCGGTGCTACCGTCAGGGGCCGGCACGGCTTCTTCGCCATCGCAGCCCAGTAGGCCCAACACGTCGGAAACGAGCGCCGGACAGTTGTGCGGATAGATGCCGAGGGCGTCGCCGGCCTCGTAGACGAGACGGGAGTCACCGAGTTCGAATTCGATGTGTTGCACCTGCTTCGCCGAACCGGGGGCGTTCAATGGAAGTGAACTGCGGAGGAGCGCGGGGAACGGATGATTCCGGCAGTAGCCCGTATCCTCGAAGGTGATACTCTCTGGTCTGGCCAGTGCGGCCGTGACGGGAGGAGCGATCAACGCCGTCGCGGCCGGGCTCGCCGCTTGCAGCGCGAGCAGCGATGTGTCCAACCAAGTTGAATACGCCTCTTCGTAGTCGAGATCGCATTCGGCGCGCGGGGCGATGCGGGTGGCCCCGAGTTGCTCCAGCCAGGCGTCGAAGTCCTGACCGCATTTGCAGAATTGAATGTAATTGGTGTCACCCAGGGCACAGACGGAAAAGCGAAGCGAGCGCAGCGGGCGGTTTCCGTCGGAGGCGGCGGGGCTGACGACCGCGGATGCGAGGGCGGAATGAAGTGCCCGGGCGTTATCCGGGGGTTCGCCGTCGCCGTACGTGCTGGTGATCACGAGCACGTTTTTTTCGGTGCCGAGTTTGGCCAGATCGAGCGTGGCGAGATCCATCACCGTGGCGGCGAAACCGCGCTGGCCGGCTGCTTTGGCTGTCCGTTTTGCCAGCGCTTCGCCGGTGCCGGTCTGTGACCCGAAGAGGATCGTGAGCGGAGCCAGTGTCGCAGCCGCGGCGGTCGGTGCCGGCACGGGCGTCCCTTGCGCCCGCGACAGCATTCCCGCCAGAAAGCCATTGAGCCAGGCCCGTTGTTCGGAGCTGAACGGAGCGGAGTCAGGAATGAGCGGGAGGGAAGGCATGGGAGGAGGAAAGGTGCGAGGGACTCGAACGAGTGAGGTTCTGGTGCGTGGTTGGAGCCTGGGGTGCCAGCGGGTCGGTGATGTCGGCGGAAGGAAGTGGGTTGGTGGGGCGGGTGGTTGGATGCTGGTCGTTTACTGCCCGCGCCTCGCTCCGGTCCCTCAGCTCGAAAACATCTCCTGCAGTTCCTTGACGCTGTGGCGGCGGGTCCATTGGACGAAACTCTCGCCGCGCTGTTTACGGGCGTCGAAGACGGTGAAGCAACGTTCCACGACTGTATTCACTTCGCTGGCACGCACGCCGCGGAAGATTTCGTGGGCGATACCTTGTTCCTGGTCCATGCCCCCGCCGAGCACGACGTGGTAACCCTCGGTGCCGTCTCCGAGCTTTGCGCCCACGAGGCCGACATCGCCGCAGTAGTGTTGGGCGCACGAGTGCGCGCAGCCGGTGAAATGGATGTTCACCGGTGCACTCACGGCGCCGCGGCCCTCCAGGTATTTCATCAACGCGAGCGCGTGGGCTTTGGTGTCGGCCGCGGCGTATTTGCAGCCGCGACTTCCAGTGCAGGCGATGATGCCGCCGGTCGCGAGTGAGGCTTCGGTGAAGAAGCCCATGCGCTGGGCGCCGCGTCGAACGGTTTCAGCGAAGGCGTCGGAGACGTGCGGCAGGAGAATATTCTGCCAGACGGTGAGGCGCAGTTCGCCGGTGCCGTAGTGCGTGGCGAGGTCGGCGAGCGCGTGCATCTGTTTGGCGGACATCCGCCCGACGGGAATGCCGATCCCGACGGAGTTGAGTCCGCGCTGCCGCTGTTTGCGCACACCGAGCCAGGCGTGTTTTTCGACGGGGCGACGCGGCTCTGATGCTTCGAGGGGGAGGCGGGTGAGCGGAAAGGCGAGTTTGCGTTCGGTCTCTGCCAGGAATTTTTCGACGCCCCAGTTTTCCAGGAAGTACTTGAGTCGGGCTTTTTTTCGATCGGTGCGACAGCCGTTCCCGGCAAACACTTGGATCATCGCGACGGCCACGGCCACGGCTTCGGCCGGTTTGAGCAGTAGACCGGTATCGCGGGCGAAATCCTTGTGTCCGGTGATGCCTCCGAGTTGAACCCGGAAGTAAACGCCTGGCTCAGGAAGGCCGCCGGCAGGCGGAGCCGCTAGACTGGCTCGGGATTTTTCTGTGATGCGGATGGCGATGAAGCCGATGTCGTTGGTATCCGCGGCGACGGACATGCTGCCGCCGTTGTCGAACGCGACGTTGAATTTTCGCGGCAGCCCGAACAGATCGCGGTGATTCAGAATGTAATGATGCAGGGCCTTGGCGTACGGACGCACATCGATCAGCTCGTCGGGTGCGAATCCACTATCTGGAGACGCGGTGATGTTGCGGATATTGTCGGCGCCCGCGCCTTTGGAGGTAAGGCCCAGTTCCTGCACGCGCGTGAGCACGGCGATGAGGTCACGCGGCTTGAACTCGCGGATCTGCAGGTTGCCGCGGGTGGTGATATGGGCGTAGCCACCGCCGAGTTCGTGCGCGAGATTGGCCAACCCGTGGAGTTGCACCGCGCTGAGTTCGCAGCCGGGAACGCGCAGGCGGATCATGAAACTGTCTTGCGCCGGCGCGACGTAGAACAACCCGTGGGTTTTGAAACGGTAGGTATTTTCGGCGTCGGGTAGCTTGTCGTCCTCCGCGTGTTTCAAAAGGCGGTCCCAGGCGTCGAGGGGGTTCTCCTCGTGTTTCCAACGTTCCTCTTTGCACAGGTCGCTGACCGGGGTGCCGTACACCATCGGTTCCGCGGGCGCGGCTGCATGCTTGATAGACTTTCCGTCGGTTCCAACTGAGCCGCCCGTCGCGGGACTGGCGGTAATCCGGCCGGCCGGATCCATGCCGACAAACGGTTCGACTCCGCTGGCATTCATCCCGGCGAAGAAGCCGGCGAGGTACTGTTGCTGTTCGGGAGTAAACGGGCCGCCCGCCGGGGAGGGATTCGTAGAAACAGGCGGGATCATGCCCACGCTGGGAGCAGTCGTGGTGCCATCCCCGGCGTTTCGCGGAATGAGGGTGTTGAATCCTTTTTGTGGCGGCCATGAGGCGGACTCATGGTTGGCCGACACGCCTGCTGCCGATGCGGGTGCGACGGCGGGTCAGATGAGAATGACGCTAAGTTAAACCAAAGTGGCAGAGCCGTCCCGGCTCTACTTACAGCGGCGGGACGCCGCTGCCACTCTGGAAACCAGCTTTAACTTAGCGTCATTCGGGTCAGATCACTTTTCGGGCTGGCATTTGCAGACGGGCGATCTCGCGCATGATGCGGTCGCTGGCGATTTGCGCGCGTTCCTTGCCGGCTTTGGGTTCATCATAGGCCGAGGGAGGGATCGGTCGGCCATATACAATCGATACGGGCGTTCCCAGGTGCAGGCCGCGCCCTTTGCCGTAGGCCTCGAATGAGCCGAAGATCCGCACGGGCACGACGGGAACCTGGGTCTTGCAGGCGATGAAACCGACGCCCGCTTTCGCGGACTGGAGGCTGCCGTCGCTGGTCCGCGTGCCTTCGGGAAACAGAATCAGACCGCGTTCCGCTTTGATGGCTTTGAGCACGCGCTTGATGGCGCTCACGTCCTGGCCACCGTCGCGATCGACGGGAATGGTGCCGACGGAATCGAGCCACCAGGTTGAGATGCCGCCTTTCCACAATGTTTTCCGGGCGAAGTAGGCCACTTGCCGCGAAATCTGGCAGCCGATCATCGGCGGGTCGATGAAGCTGGCGTGATTGGCCGCGAGGAGAAACCCGCCGCGCTTGGGAACGTTTTCCACGCCCACCACATCTCCCCGGAAAAACATGTCGAACATCACGCGCAGTACGTAATGGCAGAGGCCATACACGGGCTGCATCTGCATCTGCGGAAAGGCGCGGCTCATGTGGGTGCGAGTTTTTGGGCGATACGTGCGGCCATCGTTTCCACGACCTCGGGCAGCGTCCGGTGCGTGGTATCGATCGAGATCGCGCCTTCGGGACAGGCGAGAGGCGACGTCTTGCGGGAGGAATCAAGCCGGTCGCGCTCGGAGATTGAATCCTGCTGGCCCTCGTTGGCGCGGCGGCGGGCGCGTTCGACTGGATCGGCGTGGAGGAAGAATCGAAAACCGGCCTCGGGAAAAATCACGGAACCGATGTCGCGGCCTTCCATCCCGAGCCCTTGAAACCCCC
>CAYVDZ010000188.1:0-3434 GCA_964450575.1 uncultured Opitutus sp. | reverse complement strand
CGTCGGCCTGACTGCGTTGATAGGCGAGCAGCGCGTTACGCACCTCGGGAATGGCGGCAAAGTGGGAAACGTGGGCGTTCACTTCCCGGCTGCGAATCTCTTCGCCTGCGACGCGGCCGCCGATCTCCATCTGGGCCGAGCGGTCCTGGACGCGGGTGCCGAGGCGGAGCTGATCCAGGGCCTGTTTTACCGCGGCCGGATCGTCTGCATTCACGCCCTGGCGGAGAAGTTCGGCCGTGAGCGCGCGGTAATATGAACCGGTGTCGACGTGGAGCAGATTGAAACGCTCGCTCAGCGTGCGCGAAGACGAGGACTTGCCCGAAGCGGCGCCGCCGTCGATGGCAACGATGATAAAAGCGGAGGTGGCCATCAGCGGGCCAACGAATTTTGGCGCAACGACTCCAGCAACTCAAAAAAGTTGGGAAATGTTTTTGCGCAGCAAGCCGGGTCTTTGATCGTGAGCCAGGGACGGCCATCGCCGTGCAGGTCGTGACAGCCCAGAATGCCGAAGCTCATCGCGAAACGATGGTCTCCATACGTCTCGATGATTTGCCCGGCAACAAGCGGACGGGGCGTGATCGTTAGTGAATCCTCGTCTTCCACCACGTCCTGGCCGAGCCGCTTGAGTTCCCGGGCCATGCCGGCGACGCGATCCGTTTCCTGTTTTCGCGTGTGCGCGATACCGGTGATGCGGGTCGGTGCATCGAGCAGCGGGGCGAGTGCGGCCAGAGTGAGAAACGTATCCGAAAAAGCACTAAAGTCCTGCGCCACCCCATGGCGTTCGAGGGGCGAGCGGGCGCTGAAGGTCACGCCATTGGCGGCGGTATTACCATCGAGTCCGACGCGGTAGAGCACCTCGATAAACTGGGCATCCCCCTGCAAGCCGCCGCGCAGATTGGGAAACGTGAGAGCGCCGCCGGCGACGAGCGGTAGCGCCAGGAAGTAGCTCGCCGCGGTTGCGTCCGGCTCGATCGCGAATGATGCGCCGGGCAACGCATAAGGCGTCCCTTCATTGATGCGAAACGCGTTATCCTCCGTTTCCTCGAGCGGCGGCTGGCCGAACTGCTCCATCAAGCGGGTGGTCATGCGCACAAACGGCCAGCGCACTCCATCCAGGAGGACGATCTCAACGGGTGCACGGGCGAGGGGCGCGACCATCAGCAGCGCCGAAAGGAGCTGACTGCTTTCCGTGGCGTCGAGTGTGACCGTGCCGCCGGCCAGGCCGCTCGCTTGAATCTCAAACGGGAAAAAACCTTCTTCGCCGGTACACGTGATGGTCGCGCCCAACGAGCGCAGCGCCTCGATAAGTGGACGCATGGGGCGCTTTCGCATCTGCGGCACGCCATCGAGCCGGTAAACGCCGGAAGGCGCCGCCGCACAAAGGGCCGTCAGAAAACGCGCCGCCGTGCCGGCCAGGCCCACCAACAAGTCGGCCTCCGGAACGGAAAACCCGTTGGTCTGGCTTGAAACACGCACCGTGAGCGCGGTGGCATCGGCCTCAATCGTAAAGCCCAATTTGTGCAGCGCCTCCACCATGAGCCGCGTGTCTTCACTAAAGAGGGCGCCGGTCAGCAGGACCGGTTTATGGCATAACGCGGCCAGCATCAGCGCGCGGTTGGTCAGGCTCTTGGAACCGGGCAGAGTGACATCGCCGCGCGCGGGGCGGGTAAATGGCTGAATCGGCAGCAAATCGGGCAGAGGCATGAGTGCGTACTCTCGGGAAAGCGCTCTTCAGCGCCAAGTTGTTTTTGCAGCAACGATGCCCGCTCGGAAATTTCCCGCTCCTGTTTTCGCCTTCGTCCTCCTGTCCGCGCCTGTGAAACTGGAAAACGCAGTCGGATCCACAGATTGGTTCCTCGCTGTTTCCGGTGTGCACAGAAGAATGAACAGAAGGTAACGGAGGAAACGAAGATCCAATCCTCCTGGCGCACACCTTCGTTTTCTTCGTTACCTTCTGTTCAACCTGGATGCAGTTGAAGCCACAGATTCCACAGATGAACACAGATTACCAAGGCATTATAAATTACAGTCCCTCACCTTGCGGGTGCATTGCGGCTAGGTGCCTCGCCATCAGTAATCCTCTGGATCCGTGCCCATCGGTAATCTGTGGTTAATCTGAACCACCGAATTCAGGGTGAAACAGCCCGTTCCCGCTGAATGCGCTCAATCGAGTTTCGTCAACCCGGGGGAAACTGGTTTCGGTAGCTTCGGCCGTGGTCGATCCGGGCCGCGACGTCCGCGAAATCGCGATTCGCCAACGCGACCTGAAACGCATGCAGCTCATCCTGATACTGGCGAAGGGCGCGCAGCACTTCGTCGCGATTCTGCTCGAGGATCGAACGCCAGAGTTGCGGGTCGCTGCCGGCGATCCGGGTGGTGTCCCGCAGGCCGCCGCCGGCATGCTGACGCCACGCGGGATTCTTGGTGGCGAGAAAGGCGCACAGGCTGGAAGCGATGATCTGCGGAAGGTGGCTAATGTGAGCGACAATTTCGTCGTGCTCGTCGGCGCTGACCGTGGTGACGTTCGCACCCAGGGCATCCCAGAATTCCACGACGGCCGCGACGGCCAGCGGATCGCTCCCGGCGAGGGGAGTGACAAAGCAGGTGCGGCGTTCGAACAGCGCGGCGCTGCCATGTTCCCAGCCGGTTTGCTCAGATCCGGCCATCGGATGGGCACCGATAAAATGCGCCCGGCCGGTCATCGCGGCGGCTCCGAGCCGGGCGATGTCGCCTTTGACACTGCCCACGTCCGTAACGATCGCGCCCGGATCGAGGGCCGGTGCGATCTGCTGGGCCAGCGGCACGATCTTGTCGACGGGCGCCGCAATCACCACGAGCCGGGCGCCGCGAACAGCGTCCTCGGGTGTATCCGCAACGGCATCACACCAGGATTGCGCGCGCAAACGCAGCCGGACTTCGGGCCGGCGGGCCCAGATGACAATGCGCTCGGCGACGCCGCGCGCCCGGGCGGCCTGCGCGACCGAGCCGCCCAGTAAACCGGGCGCGAGAATCGTGAGTTGGGCGAGTGGAGGCATGATCGCAGGCACGCAAAAACGTCAGGGGCTGTCGAGCGGGGATCGCCGGACTGGCCGGCGCCGCGACTCCGGTGGAGTCGTCACGCGCTGCCGAGTTTGATGATTTGCTCGAAGACTTCGGGAGCGAGCGGCATGACGGAAAGGCGACTCTGCCGGCTCAGGGGAATGTCCTTTAGTGCGGGATGCGCTTTCACTTGCGCGAGCGTGACCGGCTTGGCCAGCGGCGCCACGACCTTCAATTCGACGGCTACCCAACCCTCCTCGTCCGCGGTGGTATCCGGAAAAGCCGCACGGGTGACTTCCGCGATGCCGACGACGGCCTTGGTGGTCACGCTCTCATAGAAGAGGACGCGATCCTTGGGGCGCATCGCCTTAAGATGAAGCCGCGCGGCGTAGTTG
>CAYVDZ010000187.1:0-8640 GCA_964450575.1 uncultured Opitutus sp. | reverse complement strand
ATCATTGGGCGGGTCTGGCGGGAGGTCGTTCCGCAGACTGGAAAAGCCATCGGAGACGTGGAGCAGTCGCGTTTTCTGTTTGAGAAGCTGATCGCGCCCGACTCGATTGCGGAGATCCGGGCCAAGGTCTTTGGGCCGGCTGAAACGGAGCGGCAGAAGAAGGTGGGCGGAATCTTTCCTTGGTCGACGGCCCCCGGTGCGGCAGACTCCTGGTTGGCGGGGGAGGAGCCGCCTTTTTTTGAAAGCTACCAGGCGGCAACGACCCACTTCATTGTGGCGGATCGGCATGGTAATATTGTGTGTGCCACGCAGTCGCAGAGCCTGCATTTCGGCGCAGGCGTGGTACCGCCGGGGACCGGCGTGGTAATGAATAACTCGATGAGCAATTTTGCGTTCAACGACACCAAGAGCATCAACACTGTGGCTCCAGGAAAGCGCCCCCGAAGTACGATTGCGCCGACCTTGGTTTTGCGGGCGGGAAAACCAAGTTTTGCTATCGGGCTGCCGGGCGCATCACGCATCCCAACCGCCATGCTGCAGGTGTTGATTGATCGCTTGATGTTGGGCCGGCCCCTTGCCGAGGCCATTGGCGACACCCGCATTCATTTCACCGCACCCTACCGGCGCGGGGAGGTGGAAGCGTTCGAGGCCGAGCAGTCGCTTCCGCCCGAGGAGTCTCAAGCACTACAGGCGCTTGGGTGGAAAGTAAACCTACCCGAGCCGGCGGGAACCGGCCGGTTTTTCGGTGGAGTGAATGCGATCGAATTCAACGCCGACGGTACCCTGACTGGTTTCGCGGATCCGCGGCGGACGAATGTCGCGGGCGGATATTGAACCGGGTTCGCATTTGAGGCGGCAAAAACCGCCGATGCGTACGCTTGCACTCGGTCCTGCCCTAATCCTTAAAACCGCAGTTGAAGCCACAGATTTCACAGATGGACACAGATTGCCAAGGCATTCTGCATTTCGGGCACTTCACCATGCGGGCTAATGGCCTTCAGGTGCTCATTGGTCTGCAATTCCATCTATCCGTGCCATCGGTGTCATCCGTGGGTGCGATCCCGAAAACCAACCAACCATGAGTGAAAGTCTCATCCGGCCAATTAGGTCGTTTCGCCGAGAGGGCGCGGCCACTGCGTGGCCGTGACTCCCTGCCTGCTCTACTTAATCTGAAATGCCGAGTTTAGGGTTAGTCGTTTCGCGCCGGGCGGATCAATGGTTCTCTGCTTTCCGCTTTTCCCTGGGCTTTCATCTTTCTCGTTTCCCGCTCTTCTTCATTCACACCTTTTTTTTCGTTTTCTTTCATGAAGATTTTTATCGCAGGTCATAATGGCATGGTCGGCAGCGCGCTCGTCCGGCGTCTGCAGGCGATGCCGGGTGCGACGTTGCTCTTGCGGTCGCGGCGTGAGCTCGATCTGGCCAGTCAGGCCGCCGTAGACGCCTTCTACGCAGCGGAAAAACCCGATATCGCCCTCATCGCGGCCGCGAAGGTGGGTGGTATTCACGCCAACAATACCTTTCCGGCCGGGTTTCTCTTCGAGAATCTGGCGATCGCCACCCATACGATCCACAGCGCCTTTCGGCACGGGACGAAGCGGCTCCTGTTTCTGGGCAGCTCCTGCATCTATCCGAAGCACGCGCCGCAGCCGATGCCGGAGGACTGCCTCCTGACGGGCACCCTCGAGCCGACCAACGAAGCGTACGCCATCGCCAAGATCACGGGGCTCAAACTTTGCCAGTATTATAGAAAGCAATACGGCGTGCTCTTCCACTCGGCGATGCCCACCAATCTCTACGGACCCGGGGATAATTACCATCCACAGAACTCCCATGTGCTGCCCGCGCTCATCCGTCGTTTTGACGAAGCCCGCGAACAGGGCCGTCCCGAAGTTGTGGCTTGGGGCACGGGCGCGCCCATGCGCGAATTCCTGCACGTCGACGATCTCGCCGACGCCTGTGCGTTTCTGCTGCAACTCGAAAACCCGCCCGACTGGATCAATGTGGGCACCGGCACGGATGTCACCATTCGAGAACTCACGGAGACGGTTGCGGCTGTCACCGGATTTGCCGGTAACATCAATTGGGATACGACCAAACCCGATGGCACGCCACGTAAACTGATGGATGTTTCGCGGCTCGCCGGATTGGGCTGGTGCGCGAAGATCGGGTTGCGCGAGGGAATCGAGCGGACGTACGCGAGTTTTCAGGCCGAAAAAGCTTCCGGCCGCCTGCGCAGCTGAGTTTAGCTCGGCCGCTGATTTGTGCCATTCCCTCGTTTCAGGATCCCCCCTCCGCCCCGGTGGGCATTCGCCCTGGTGGCCTTGGCCGCGTTCGCTTTTCTCTTGCGAGTGTACGCGGGGGTCTGGACCGCGGAACACGGGATTACGCAATTCCTGAGAGTGGGACAGGAGTTCGACGATCGGGGCCTCGAGGTCTTTCGCGCCACGCCGAAGTTTATCGATCCGTTTCCGGCCCACCGCTGGGGATTTGACGGCCAGCTCTACGCCGAGATGGGCCTGGACCCGTTGTTGCGCGATCCGCAACTGCATGTCGCGCTCGATAACCCGCCGTACCGCGCGCAACGGATTCTGCTCTCGTGGCTGTCGTGGATCGTTGGGCTCGGCCAGCCGTTTTGGATTCTCAACGCGTATGCGGCGATGAACCTGATTTTCTGGATCCCGTTTGCCTGGATCAGCGACCGCTTGTTTGCTCCGCACGGTTGGGCCGGGCTGGCGGGCTTTGCGGCCATTCTTTTAACCTGTGGCGTCATTGAATCGATGCAGGCGTCGCTCACGGATCTGCCGAGTTTCACCCTGATTCTCGCCTCACTGGTGGTGGGCGGATCGGCGGGCGCGGGACTGCTCGGACTCGCGGCCTTGACGCGTTCGACCTCGCTGATCGGGTTTGTCGGCCTGGCCGAGTTCAGGCCGCCCTGGCGCGATGCGCTTCGCAAAAATATGGTGTATGGATTGATCGTGACGGTGCCGGTGGGGCTCTGGATCCTTTACGTGTTATGGGTTTTTCGCGGCCGCGAAGTCGGCTTTGATGGCGGAAACCTCACGATGCCGTTTCGCGGCATGATGGAGAAGCTGGGGGAGTTCAGTGTGACTGCCGGGCATGGCCCGATCCGCTGGCATCGTTGGTGGCACGAGCTCTACAAGAGTTACGAACTGCATGTGCTGCTGACCATTATCGCGGTCGTGACTCAGAGCATTTACGTCGTGCTTCATCGGCAGTGGAGCCACCCGTTGTGGCGATGGGGCGTCGTCGTCGTGCTGTATTTCGCCTGCATCAGTTTCCTCTCGTGGAAGAGTCACTTCACGATCACGCGCCACGCGTTGCCGATCACCCTGGTTTTTAATTTGCTGCTGGCGCTGCGGCCAACCCGCGCCTGGCTGATCTGGTTTGTTCTCGGCAATTGTTTCGTGCCATTCGGTGTGCGTTACTTCTACCAGATGCGCGATTATCAGCCGCCACCGGTCCCGATTGAGTTTGTCGTGACCGGCCCGACGCCTCCGAAGGCGAGCCCGCCTCCGCTGCGCGTGAGCTACGCATCTCACTGGTCGGCCCAACAATGGGACCGGGAGACGACCTGGCGGTGGGCGAGGGGACCGACGGCGACGCTTTCCGTGGCCAACGGCGCCAGCCAGCCGGTGTCGGTGGAGTTTCGTTTTCGCGTCCGCTCCCGCATCCCACGCACGCTGCATGTCCAGCAGGGCGACCTTACCCTCGCTCGGATGGAACTTTTGGAAGGGCGAACCGCGGTGACGCTTCCGACGCTCACGCTGCCGCCGGGGGAAACGCTCCTGACGTTTGCGGTCGATGGCGACCCGATGGAAGCCGATGATGGTACTCCTGGTCAGTTTACGTTCAAGGTGGAGGCCCCGCGGGTGATAGTGGCGGAACCGTAAACGCCGGAATCGAAGCCTCGTGAAAACGAAGCGCCGTACTGCGCTTGAGCAGCGTTGCGCGCTGGTGCGCTGAGGGGTCGATCCGGCCGACAAGCCTCCGACCTCAGCCGGTTGTGCTGGCAATGCGAATACCGTTACCCCGTTTGCGACCTTGTCCTTTCGGAATTCCTCTGTTCCCTGCTCCCTTTCCTCTTTTCCATGATCGCTCCCGAAACATTCAATCACATCGAAAACATCAAAAAGCGCGCCGGGCACTTATGGAGGTTTCTTTGACTGCGATCAAAAACGGCGGGAGATCGAGTCGATGGAAGCCCAGATGGGCGATCCGTCATTCTGGGAAAATAGCGATCGGGCTCAGAAGCACATCGCGAAGCTGAACACCATCAAGAAGGCGGTCTTGCCTGTTGTCGCCTTCCAAAAGAAGGTTGATGATGTGGGCGTCATGGCGGAGCTGGTCGAAGCGGCCGACGGGGCGGAACAGCAGGACTATGCGCGTGAGCTGGAAGGGCAGGTTTCCGCGATGGTGTCGGAACTCGACGAACTGGAAATCGCGTCCTTTCTCACCGGGCAATTCGATCGGAACAACGCCATCTTTTCGATCCAGGCGGGTGCGGGCGGGACCGAGTCCAACGACTGGGCAGACCTCCTCTTCCGCATGTACAGTCGCTGGGCTGAACGCCGGGGCTTCGAGGTGGAGCTACAGGACGTTCAACCCGGTGACCAGGCGGGCATCAGCAAGGCCACCATTCTCATCAAGGGCGAAAACGCCTACGGCTATGCGAAGGCGGAGCGCGGGGTGCACCGGTTGGTCCGGATCAGTCCTTTCGATTCAAACAAGCGCCGGCACACCTCGTTTTGCGCGGTGGATGTGGTGGCCGAGGTGACGGAAGATATCGAGATGGAGATTCCGGAGAGCGAGATCCGCGTCGATGTTTACCGTTCTTCCGGCAAGGGCGGTCAGGGCGTTAACACGACCGATTCCGCCGTGCGCTTGACGCATATGCCCAGCGGGCTCGTCGTGGTCTGCCAAAACGAACGTTCGCAAATCAAGAACCGCGCGACTGCACTCAACGTGCTCAAATCCCGACTCTACGAAAAGAAGCAGGACGAGCAGCGGGCCGAGATGGACAAGTTCTACGGCGAAAAGGGTGAAATCGGGTGGGGCAGCCAGATCCGCAGCTATGTGTTACAACCCTACCAGATGGTGAAAGACCTGCGGACAGGTATCAGCACCAGCGATACGCAGGGCGTGCTCGATGGCGACATCGATCGCTTCGTCAACGCCTGGCTGCGCGCCGGCTGTCCGCGGCATCGCAACAAGGATATTCAGATGGAGGAGTAAGCCGTGCCGCCGTGTTGAAGGCGCGAGCCGGTTTCTCCGGTTCGCGTTGGCGACGGGCCCGCTAAAAAAACGCCGCATGCCCAGCCTGTCTTACGAATCGATCAAGAGCGCCCTCGCGGCGCAGTCGCTGTTCGAAGACAAGACGTGGCAGCTTTCACCGGACGCCTGGCCACTCACTCCGGACCAGGTCACGCAGCTCGAGGCCATCGGCGGGGCGTGTTTCGAATTTCAGCAGGCGCTGGAAACGCTTTATCTGCGTTCCGCTGCCGGCAAAAACCTGCTGCGCAACAAGCCGCTGCTCGCACCTTGGGTGACGGACTATCTCGACCGCGGCAAGCCGGCGGCCCTCGTGGCGCATGCCCGGGATCCGCGGAATCGGGGGATATTTCCGACGGTGTTGCGGCCGGATTTGTTGCTGACTGACGAAGGCTTCGTGCTCACCGAGCTGGACTCGGTTCCGGGTGGGATTGGCCTTACCGCGTTCCTGAATCGACTCTATGGCGGCGAAGGTGATTCGGCTGTGCTCGGTCACCGCGATGCGATGATCAAGAATTTCCACGCTTCGCTCGCCGCCCTCCGGCCGAACGAGCGGAATCCCGCGATCGCGCTGGTCGTCAGCGATGAAGCTGCGACCTATCGGCCCGAGATGCAGTGGCTCGCCTTGCAACTGCAGCTCCAGGGCAAGCGCGTGTTCTGCTTGCGACCGGAGGATCTTTTCCCGCTGGAGAACGCTTTGTTCTTCGATATCGAAGGCAACCCGGAGAAGATCGATATAATCTATCGGTTCTTCGAACTCTTCGATCTCGAGAATATCCGGACGCAAAAATTCTTCTTCGAGGCCTGGGCGGCTGGCGAGGTCGTGATCGCGCCGCCCATGCGCCCGTTTCAGGAAGAGAAACTTTCGCTGGCGCTTTTCCATCATCACCTGCTGCAGGATTTCTGGGCCGAGGCCTTGAGCGGACGCGTCCTCAAGCTGCTACGGACTTTGATTCCTCAGTCCTGGATCATGGATCCGGCGCCACTACCGCCAGGTGCAGTCCTGGATGCCCCGCGCGCAGCGAGTCGGGCGCTCAACGACTGGCGCGATCTCAGCAACGCCTCGCAGAAGGAACGGGATCTCATTATAAAAATCAGCGGCTATCACGAGACCGCGTGGGGCGCGCGCAGTGTGGTCCTCGGCAGTGATTGTTCGCGCGAAGAGTGGCAGCAGGGCGTCGAGCGCGCGATCGAGCTCGCTCCGACCAATCTTCACGTCCTTCAAGCCTATCGGAAGCCACGGCGGATTGATCACCCGGTGTTCGACCGCGCCGCCGGAGTTGCTGAACCCGTGCCTGTTTCGCAGCTCCGAGCGGGGCGGCTGCGGTTGTGTCCGTATTACTTTTTGATCGAGGGCCAGCCGCGTTTGTCCGGAGCCCTCGCGACGTTTTGTCCGCCCGACAAGAAAATCATCCACGGCATGCAAGACGCTGCCTTGCTTCCCTGTCGGATTTCGTCGTAAACGACCTCGTGCGTAATCCAGTCGGGGGCCGTTCGAGTCACGTCGTTTCGAAGCAACGTTGCGCCATTCTCGCCGCAGCGCTACTGGCGCTAGCTCCGTTTTGCAGTCCGGCCGCAGCCCAGACCGATCTCGCGACCCTTCGGGCACGTGCAGCCCAGGGCGAACCGGAAGCGCAAAACGCCCTCGCGAACGCTTATGTCAGTGACCCGGGGACGCAGAACCTGGCGGAAGCGTTGCGGCTGTATCAGCAGGCGGCGGACAAGGGTTTGGCCGCGGCGCAGTTTAATCTCGGCATGATGTATGAGCTTGGCCGCGGGGCGGGGGCCGATGCCGCGGCTGCGTTCAAACATTACCTTCGCGCGGCCGAACAAGGCTTCGCTCCCGCCCAGTTCAATGTGGGCAACATGTACGCCAACGGCACGGGGGTGAAACAGGATTACTTCGAGGCTTCGTTGTGGTTTCGCCAGGCCGCCGATCGCGGCATTCCCGAGGCGCAATACAACCTGGCCCTCGCGCACGAATTGGGGCGTGGCATACCCAAGGATGAATCGGCCGCTCAACGGTGGTACCGTGCGGCTGCCGCGAAGCAGTACGCGCGTGCTCACTACAATCTCGCCTTAATGCTCGAGGAGGGGCGTGGCTCCCGACCCGATCCTTTGGCCGCGATCGAATCCTACCGGGCTGCGGCCGTCCAGAATTTCGCCCCGGCGCAAAACAATCTCGGAATCCTGCTCGCGGAAGGCCGCGGGGCCGAACCCAATCCCGTCGAAGCGTATACCTGGTTGGCGCTCGCGGTTGAGAATGGCGCGGCACCCGTCGGCCGCGACTTGGTCCGGCAGCAGCTTTCTCCCGGGCAATTTGCGGAGGCCAATGCCGCGATCGCGGCCTTGCGTCCCAAGTTGGGTTTGTCCGATCCGAGTCTCCAGGCAGCCGCCAACACCTCCGTTGCTCCCACCCCGGCCGCCCGGACACCCCCGCCTGTCACGTCGACCGCGACTGCGACCGTGCCTACGACTACGTCAGGGGCGGCAGGGAGTGAAGCTGCCTGAGTTGTTTCCGCTGCGCCGCTGGCAGGTTCTCCGTCAGCGGAAATCATTGTCCTTAACACGCGGGTGGTCGCAGCCGAGTCGGAAGCAGAACGTCTCCGCGCGGAACGTGCCCGGTTGACTGAAGTCTCCGAAGTCTTGCGCCAGGAGAAGGCGGCCTTGGAGCAGCGGCTGGCGGCGACCGCTACCACGGCGACGCAAGCGCGTGACGATGAGGTGGAGCGCAGCCAGTTCCAAACCGAACTGGCCGAGGCACGCCGGACGACCCTCCGTCTCTCGGCGGAAAACGAACGGTTGAAAACGGCCGCGCTCTCGCCGGGCGATGGCCGCTCTGCGTCGCTGGCGGCGGAGAACGCCCGGTTGACGACCGCATTATCGGAATTGCAGCAGCAACTCGTCCGCCTGCGCAGCCAGTCGACCGATTACGAAGCGTCCGTCACGCGACTCGAAGCGGCCAACCGCGCGTTGAGCGTACGGCTGGACCCGGAGGCCGGCCCATCGAAAACCGACCGCGAGG
This sequence comes from uncultured Opitutus sp., assembly GCA_964450575.1. Taxonomy (GTDB): domain Bacteria; phylum Verrucomicrobiota; class Verrucomicrobiia; order Opitutales; family Opitutaceae; genus ER46. Next base: position 326 of record CAYVDZ010000187.1, on the reverse strand, counting down.
CGTTTGCGCGGCTTAATGCCGAACATGAAGCGGCCACCCGCGCGGTGGAGGATCTCAGGGCGCGGAATGAAAGTCTGCAGCAGGATCTGGTGGTCGCCAAGCAGAGTGCCAGCGCGGCGCTGGCGGCTCATGCTGCCGCCGTTCGGGCGGGCCCGGGCGACGCGCTTCGTTTGGAACTGCAGACCGTGCAGGATCAGGTGCGGGGCTTGGAAGCACAACTGGACGAGGACCGGAAGTATTCCGCGCGCGAACTCGCGGCGGTGGCGGCGCAGCTGCAGAATGCGCGGGAGACGAATCGATCGTTGACCGAGGCGAATCGCTCATTG
>CAYVDZ010000186.1:0-8652 GCA_964450575.1 uncultured Opitutus sp. | reverse complement strand
GGTTTTCAAGTTCAACAATGATTCCGGAAAGGGCGAGAGCGTGTCGCGGCAGTGAGGGCGGAGGCGAGCTTGTCTTCGGAGCGGAGCAAGCTCCGGCGCGGTGGCCGGCGCGCAGCCGGGAAGAAAAAGCCCCGGCCTCCTGAGAGGCCGGGGCTGGCGTATGTCAACAACTGCACCTGAGCCTATTCCTGCTGCTGAATTGATTTAACCGGAGCGATCGGCGTTGGATTCGTCGACGACCACGAACATCTGGCTGCCGCGGGAGTAGACCCGGACGAGCGTCTTTTTGCTGTCGGCGTTCGTGCTCAGGTCGACTGCGTCCTGGACCGAGCGTACCGGTTTGCGATTGATCTCAAGGATGACGTCACCGGCGCGAAGTCCGGCGCGGGCCGCGGCCGAGTCGGGGGCCACGTTGCTAATCACCGCACCCTTGAGTTGGGCGGGAAGATTAAACTGCGACCGGACTTGCGGCGTGATCTCGTCGACGGCGACGCCGTTGAGCACCCCTTCGTCAGGCATACCGGCGTGCAGATCGTCCTCGGCGAGTCCGCGCGTTCCGCGGCCTGCGGGACGGGCCGCCGCGGTCGCGGTGATCCGCTCGACCTGGCCGGCGCGGATCACTTCGAGGTCCAGTTCCGTACCAGGCGCGATTCCGCCGACGGTAAGGGAGAGCGTTTGCGAGTCTGGAATGGCGATGCCGTTGACCGAGGCGATCACGTCACCGTTCTTGAGCCCAGCTTTCGCTGCAGGGCTATCGGGTTGCACTTCGGAGACCAAGGCGCCCTTACGGGTCTTGAGCTCGAGTGACTCCGCGAGTGCCGCGGTGATGTCCTGCGTGCCGATGCCGAGAAAGCCGCGGACCACTTTGCCGTGTTTTACGAGACCATCGGCAACTTGACTGACGAGATTGGCCGGAATGGCGAGGCCGACGCCTTGGAAACCGCCGCTGCGACTGAGGATCGCGGTATTGATGCCGACGAGCCGTCCTTTGATATCGACCAGCGCGCCACCGGAGTTGCCGGGATTGATCGCGGCATCGGTTTGTACGAAGTCCTCATAATCGAGGCCCAGGCCAGGGCGGCGGCTCTTGGCGCTGACGATCCCGGTTGTAACCGTTTGGCCAATACCGAAGGGATTGCCAATGGCGAGGACGCGATCTCCCACCTCGATTTGGCTGCTGTCGGCAAAGGTGATGGCGGGAAGGTCCGTGGCGTCCACTTTGATCACGGCGATGTCAGTCTGAGGATCGCGCCCGACGACCCTGGCCTTGAGTTCGCGCCCGTCATCGAGGGCGACGAGCACTTCGTCGGCGCCCGCGATCACATGATTATTGGTGGCGATATAGCCGTTGGCGCTAATGATGACGCCGGAGCCGAGCCCGCTGCTGGGCGGCGCCTGAATCTCCGGAACGCGACCGCCGAAGAACTGCCGGAAAGCAGGATTGTCGAGGCCCGGGAACTGAGTGTTGGCGGCGGCTCGTCGGGCTTTGGTGGTGGTGGTGATCTTCACGACACTCGGCACGACGTTCTTCACCACGTGGGAGAAGCTGCCAAGTTCCATCATGCCACGATGAACGGGATCGGCGTCACGCTTGATTGCGACCGCGGGTTGGTCGGCGGACTGTTGAGATTGCGCGCCGACCGCAAATGCCCCTGCGAGGGCGAGAGCGCTTGCAGCCCAGAGGGCCTGTCGGCGGTTAAAGAGAGGAGAGGTATTCGTTTTCATGGATTGGTTAGCGATGGCGACGAAGATGCCACACGCTTCTCTCAGGCGGCTTTCTGGAAGATTACAGAACTGTAAGGTTGAAGGGCGGAATTTAGCGGCCGCGGATCGAGTTAGGCGCACAAAGCGGCGGGAAAGCGCACGTTTCCTGGGGCAAGGAGAAGGACGCCACGCCTTTCGAAGTTCGCACGTCTTTGGAGCGTTTGAGTTTGAGAATCGGAGTGATTGGGGGCTTGTGCGCTTGCCTGAACCCATACATTTCCGTTCTTTCCCCAAACCATGAAGCAAGCCCTTGCCCTTATCCTTGCCCTCGCGTTCACCTCCGTGTCGTTCGCGGCCAACACCCAGCCGATCGAGGACACGTTTCAGCGTTACTGGTCAGCTTTCGTCAAAAAGGATTTCGCCAAGGTGACGGCTGAGATTCTTCCCAGCGATCTGGAAGATTTGAAGAAAGCGGTTTTGCCTGTTTTCGTCGGAGCGCAGGGCCACAAGGTGAAAGAAGTGCAGGAAATCGTGGCCGCATTCTTTGGCCGCACCGTCGGCAAGGCGCGCGAGACGATGTCGCCCCAGGAGGTTTTCACCGGGCTCAATCGGGTACTGATGGTCGGCAATCCGCAGCTTTTCGAGATGTTGAGCCAGGCGAAGACGACGATCGTGTTTGTTCGAACCCCAGATGCGGACAACGCTGAAATTCATTTTCAGATGGTGCTACAGGGCGAAGGGGACATGGAGATCGAGTCCCTGACCAAGAAAGACGGTCGCTGGTGGATGCGGGTGAAAGAAGATCCCCGCGAGACCGCCGAAGGTTTCAAGCAGATGTTCGCCCAGACGAGCTGAGGCGCATCCGGCGCCCTGGCCGAAGAGACTCAAACCCTGCGCTGAGCGCAGGTTTTTTTGCGGAGGTTGGTTGCGGGCGTTGCGGGCGGGACGGAAAGAGTGTCAACGCGGTTGAGAGTCTGGTGGGAGCGTTAACGTCGGGAATGTGGATGCCGGCGATTTCCGTCGGACGTCTTTTGGATCTTGCGTGAGTCGAAGCAGTAACCCGCGGCGACCGCCCCGGAAGGATTATTTCCGCAAAGACGTGAAACTTTCCGGGGCTTGGTGGGTTGTCCTCAAAGAGGTTCCCGTGCCTATCCCTGCACCCATGAACCTAAATTCAGCAGTTGATTTTAACCACAGATTACACAGATGAGCACGGATACAGACCTACAGAGGAGTACTAAGGGAGAGGCACCTAGCCGCAATTCACCCGCAAGGTGAAGGGACTGTAATTTATAATGCCCTGATAATCTGTGCTCATCTGTGGAATCTGTGGCTTCAACTGCATTTTCTAGAATGAAAACGCTACTCACCCTTATACTCTGGACGCTCCTCCTGATCATTTGCTGGCCGCTGGCGTTCCTCGTCCTGTTGCTCTGGCCCGTCCTCTGGTTACTATCGATCCCGTTTCGGGTCGTAGGGGCGCTTGTGGCAGCCGTTCTCGCCTTATTCAAAGCCGTCTTGTTTTTGCCGGCGCGTTTGTTGGGGTATCGCGCGGGTTGACCGAAATCGCAGGAAGGTCGGAGCAATTAGCGTTCGATGCTTTGAGGAGGCGCGGAACCTCTTCGAGGAGGCGGGACCTCTTGGTGCGGCACCAACCAATACCGCCGGGATGGCTCGGTTCGCCGGCATTTCCCCACCAAAAAAATGGAGTCAGACGGCGCGGCGTCTGACTCTTCGATCTGGCAGGTTGTTGACGCCTGCTTAGCGCAGCTTGGCGAACGTGGACTGAAGGAGCGCCAAGTCGGAAGCGTTTTTCGTGCGCTCGCGAGCCTTGGTGACGAGTTCGGCTTCGAGCACGTTCTTTGTCTTGCGGGTTTTGTTTTCGTAGAAGACGCCAAAAGCGCCGGGCCAGGACTGCTGGGCGAGTTTGAAGGCTGAGACCTCGTCGGTGACATCGTGACGCTGCGCGTCTTCCGGCGAGCCGTCGTTTTTCTTCTCGTCGATGAGGGTCCAGGTGCCGCCCTTGCGCGGGATGGCGGCGTCGAATGCGCCTTCGTAGAACTCGACGCATTCGGAGAGGATCTCGACGACCGAAAATCCGTCGTGCTTGGCGGCGCGAAGCATCATCTCGACCATGTGATTCACCTGCGTGGCATGACTGCGGGCCACAAATGTCGCTCCGGTGTTAAGGAGCGTACGCATCGGATTGATCGGTTGATCGATCGCTCCCGTGGGATCGGTCTTCGATTTGAAGCCGAGGGGCGAAGTCGGGGAGGTTTGCTTCTTGGTCAGACCGTAAACCGAATTGTCCATGATCACGTAGGTGAGACGGACATTCTTGCGTGCGGTGTGGACCAAGTGGTTACCGCCGATGGAGAAGCCATCGCCATCGCCACCGAAGACGAACACGTGCAGATCGTCGCCGCCCAAGCTGATGCCCGCGGCGAAGGGGAGTGCCCGGCCATGAATGAAATGGCCACCGTGGGTGTTGACGAAATACGGGAAGCGGGAGGAACAACCAATGCCGGCAAACGTGACAATTTTCTCGTGCGGGTACTGGAGCTTTTCGAGTACGCGATAGAATGAGGCGAGGACGGCGAAGTCGCCGCAGCCGGGGCACCACGTCGGGTGGTCAGCGGTGAGGAGCTTTTTGTTGAGCTGTGCCGCCGGCGCTGGGGTTGGGGCTGGAGCAGGAATCGGGGGAGCGAGAGTGGACATGAGGAGCGAGGGACTAAGAGTGAAAAGAGACCGCGGGGCTGGGTACTGATTGGTGCGGTGGTTTGATCGTGGCGACCGGGCGGGCTGTTAGGGGCGAGCCAAGGCGCTCTGCAAAGCGATGCCCGTGCTGGCTTCGAGGAGCGTGTTCTCGAGGTGTTTGCCGACCCCGGCCACTATCTCGGAGACCTTGAAGGTTAAGCCATCGGTCTTGGTTACGCTCACGATATGAGGCATGGCGTAGCGGGCGCGGAGCATCATGGTGAATTGCCCAAACCCGTAAAGGCCTTGGTCATTGAGCTCGGCCACGACGACTTTCTTATACCGTGAGAACGTCGCTTCGAGCCCGTTTGGCAGCGGGTGCAAGTGCCGGATGTGCAGGTGGCCGGCTTTGACTTCGGTGGCGCGGATTCGAGTGAGCGCCTCGCGACCCGGGCCCCAGTTCGAGCCCCAAGTCACAATCAAAACATCTCCTGCTTCGTCGCCCTTGAGTTCAGGGGCGGGAAGGGAGGCACCAAGGGCTTTGATCTTGTCGCGACGTTTCACCGTCATGTCCTGGTGCATTTTGGAACTGCCGGAGGGGTGCCCCATTTCGTCATGTTCGAGGCCGGTGACGACCGGGTATTTTCCCGAAGCGAGCCGCGAACCGGCGGGCGCATGATGCGTGATGCGGTCGAGGGGATAGGGTTTGAAGTCGGCGGGACGTTCGGAGAGGTCAGGGGACGGATCGACCATCAAAGACGCGAGGTCGGGTTCATCGAAGGCTTCGATGCGGGACGACAGTCCTTGATCGGTGAGAATGAGGACAGGCGTCGAGTACTCGCGCGCGATGCGGGCGGCTTCGATTGCGATGTAGAAGCAATCTTCGACGTTCTTCGGCGCCAGGACCACGCGCGGAGTGTCGCCATGACTGCCGTAGATCGCTTGGAGAAGATCGCTTTGCTCGACATTGGTCGGCATGCCGGTCGAAGGCCCGCCGCGTTGCACGTTGATCACAATCAGGGGCATTTCAGCCATAACGGCCCAGCCGAGAGCTTCCATCTTCAAGGAAAGCCCGGGACCCGCGCTGCCGGTGACCGCGAGCCGGCCGGTGTAGGAAAATCCCAGCGCGGTGGAAATTGCAGAGATTTCGTCTTCGCATTGCACGAAGAGCCCCTTGTATTTGGGAAACTCCGCGCGGAGCGTCTCCATGATCGATGACCAGGGAGTGATGGGATAACCGGCGCCGTGACGAACGCCCGCCGCGATCAGGCCATAGGCCATCGCACTGTTGCCATCGAGCGTGACCTGAGGCCGGGCGGAAACGGCTGTCGCACCGGCCCGGTCCGCCGCTTCGAAACGGTAGAACAGATCGGCGAGGTTGTTCTGCGGCCACGCGTATCCAGCGTCGAACGCCAGCATGGCGTTGCGCACGATGTCTTCGCTCTTCCCGCCGAACCGCTCTTTGATGAGGGCGCTCAAGCGCGCTACATCGAGATCGAAGATCCGCGCGATCAGCCCCAGCACGTAAATGTTTTTGCCCTTGTCCTTCGACGTCCCGCCCACCGCTTCAACGGTGGCCGAGGTGATGGGCACACCGACATTCGTGAAGCGGTTATCCCCTTCCGGGATCTTCACGTGGTCGGCATCGTAGATGAGCACGCCGCCGGGACGCAGTGAATTGATGTGAGCCTCGTAGCTGTGCTGGTAAAACACCACGAGCATGTCGGCCCGGTCGCCGGCCGAGAGAATGTCTCCCGTGCCCATGCGAACCTGGAAGATCGACGGTCCGCCGGAGATCGTCGACGGAATCGTCATGTAGGTCATGACGTCCTGGTCGCTCCGACCGGCCAGCCTCGCAAGGAAGCCTCCGATGGACTGAATGCCGTCTTGGGAATTTCCGGCCAGCCGGATGACGACATCGTGAATGGAGAGGGGGGCGCCAGACTTCTCGGCGCCTCCCGTTGTTTCGGGGGTGTTAGGGCTAACCATGAAAGGGAGAACCAGACCGTGGTAAGGACCGTTTACGGAGTCAACGGGGGTACAACATCGGTGCTCCTTGATGTGAACTAAATCAACGGCCGATTGCTTATCAGAAGAGTTATTTATGTTGCGACGGCATGGCGCGCAGAAAGTTTAATCCTAAATTCAGCAGTTTATTTTAACCGCAGATTACACCGATGGGCACGGATTCAGAGGATTACCAAGGGAGAGGCACTTGGCCGCCATTCACCCGCAAGGTCAAGGGACTGTCATTTATAATGCCTTGGTCATCTGTGCCCATCCGTGGAATCTGTGGCTTCAACTGCACTTCTACTACTCTACTTAATGAGCAAAAAAAAGCGGCCCGCAGAAGGGCCGCTGAAAATGGATGATCTGCAGCCCTCCTCAGGCGACCGGTAGGGGCAGACTTGCCTCCGCGCTAAAGATTGCGAGCAGAGCCCACACGGTTCCACCAGCGATGATCAAGCCAATGAAGAACAGAATCGTACAGAAGGGTTTATCCCACCGCAAATGCATGAAATAGAAGATAACGAAGAGGAACTTCACCAACGATAGTACCACCAGCGTGGTAATGATGATCCAATTCGCCCACGGAAAGTAGACAATCGCGATCTCGATACCGGTGATGATCGCAAGGAGCATCGCGATCTGAACGTAGATTTCGAACTTGTTGTCCTCAGCGTGGCCGGCCTCGGGCCCGTGGCCGGGCGGGGGAACTGCAGCAGAATGCGCGCTCATAGTGGTTTTAAATGTATTCGAGCAGGTAGACGGCGGTGAAAATCACGATCCAGACGATGTCGACGAAATGCCAGTACAGGCCCATCGACTCTACGTCGATGGCGTGGGCTTCGTTGAATTGAACCGTCCCGCGCGGACGCGCGAACCAGAAGAGTCCCCAGAGCGAGAGGAGGAAGCCGCCGAGGTAAAGGCTCTGGTGCGAGAAGAAGTCAGCGATCGCAGCGCCGAAGCCGGTCACGGTTTCCAAGGAATGAACCAGACCGAGGGTGACCTTCAACGAGAGCAGCAGGACCACAATCAAAGTTAGCGCATGGAGCAACTGGACGTTGAACCAAGACGGCCGGGAGGCGACTTTGAAGGAGCGCACATACATCAGCGAGAGCCAGAGCACGCCGATGGCGACGTGACAACCGTGCGTTCCCGTGAGCGTGTAGAAGGTCGAACCCAAGAGGCTGTTCGAGAGTGTCATGTTCTTCGCGTGAACGAAGTGCTCGAACTCGTACACCTGACACCCGAGGAAGATCATTCCGAAGAAAATCGTCATCAGGAGTGACCAGCGGCAGCTCTTGAGGTTGCCCTTTTGAATGGCGGTGACCGCCAGGGCCATCATCAGCGACGACATCAGCAGGATGAACGTCGAGAACGACGTGAGCTCGATGCTGAAGATATCCTTCGGATCCAAACCGCCGCTGGGGGGATGCAGCCGGTAGATGAGATGGGTCGAGATCAGCGCACCGAAGAACATGCAGTCCGAGGCGAGGAAGGCCCACATCAGGAGCTTCTTGTTCGGAATACCCGTCGACGTACTCGGATCGTGGTGGTGGTCGATGGTGGCGGTGGCCGCGTGGCTACTCATGTGAAGTCGAGAGGGCGTGAAGCTAAAGGAGGCAGGAAGGTGAACAAGCTTAGTGCTGGGAAGGAGAAGGCTCTTCGATCCGCTTACCGTCTTTATCGAGATGAAGATGATAGCCTTCATTGCCTTCGAGGGCCCAGAAATAAATTCCAATAAACATGACGAAGCCGCCAAGAAGGGACAGCCCGAGTTTTGGGCCGATGAAAAGATCGGGACTGGGCCCGAAGGCGCTAATCCCGACTGCGCCGATCAGAATACCGAGGCTGCAGATCAGCGGCCAGATTGAACCGAAGGGCATGTGAATCCCGCCGTGGGCGTCTTCTTCCTTCGCATGCAACTCCTTCTCCTTGGCGACCTCTTCCTTATGATGCTTCTCGTACCAAAACGCATCACGAGCGTGCACCGTTGGAATCACGCGGAAGTTATACTCCGGGGGAGGCATCGGCAACGACCACTCCAGCGTACGGCCATCCCAGACATCCTTCTTTACGCGCTCGCCCTTAAAGAAGGTATAGACCATTACTGCGAAGTAGATGAACATTCCAATGCCGAGGACGAACGCACCGATCGTCGCGATGTAATTGGCGCTGTTCCATCCAAGGTTCGGATCGTAGGTGAACGTGCGGCGTGGCATCCCGTTCAGACCGAGGAAGTGCATC
>CAYVDZ010000185.1:0-8721 GCA_964450575.1 uncultured Opitutus sp. | reverse complement strand
AGTCGTGCCAGAAAACGTTGTGCTTCTCGGCCAGCAGGTTCGCCATCGCGTGGCAAGCCGCGACGTCGGGCAGGAACCAAAACGAGTGCTGGAGATACGGCAGCAGGCGCACGTCTGAATATGGAAACGGAGGCCGGGTGCCGGTCTTGAGATGCTCCACCGCTCTGGGTGCATACCCGCCACGGATGATGTCCAGCCACTTCTGCACGTCGCTCTTGTGCTTGAACTGCGCCTTGGTGCCCGTGTCCGAGGCCTCGAAAAACGCGTTGAGGTCGAACTCGTCGAACTCCCCCGCGCTCGCGATGGCTACCAGTTCATCCGGCATCTGGTAGGTGAGCAGCCGCATCTGCGGCAGCGCGCCGTAGGGATTCCATTTGGCGGGATTCTTCGCCGCAAACTCCTCCTTCGCCCGCTGTTCGTCGGTGTAGGTCCAATTGAAAATCTGCTCTTCAATAAACTCGCCCGTGGCCAGCGCCTTGAAGGGCGTGCCGGAGAGATAGAGATAGGCCTTGGTGGTGATGGGCAGGAACTCGGTCTCCTTAGTCGAGAGCACGCCGAGGTCTTCGTTCACGTCTTCCAGACCGGCGGCGTATTCCAGCTTGGTCTCCTTCTTGGCGACCGCCTCCTCCTCGCCCTCGAACAATTCCTTGGCCGTCTCGCGCCACGCGCCGAAGTGGTATTCGTCAAACACCACCAAATCCCAGTTCACCACGTGCAGCCATTCGTTCTTGGCTTTGATGTTTCCCACCGCATCGCGCCCCAGCAGGTCTTGAAAGGAACCGAAATAGACCAGCGGCTTTTTCTTGGAGATTTCGGTCGGGTCGCTTTCGGAATTGCGGGACATGTATTGCCAGCCGTCGAAGTCCGCGTGGGATTCGAGGTCCGTCTGCCACGCATCCTCCACGGCGGGCTTGAAGGTGAGCACCAGCACGCGCTTGGCCCCGAGTTTTTTGGCGAGCTGATAACTGGTGAAGGTTTTGCCAAAGCGCATCTTGGCGTTCCACAGGAAGCGCGGGGCGGCTTTTTTGTCCTCCGCCCAGATCGAGTGGAAGTAGTCGTAGGTCTTGTCCACCGCTACGGCCTGTTCCTTCCGCATGGCGAAGGTCTGCGAGTGCGTGCCGGTGAACTTCTTTCCGGTGCGCAGCTCGGTGAGCACGGTCTTCACGTCCTTGAGCGTGCAACGCACCCACTCCAGTTCCGTGTTCTTGACGCCCTTCTTGGCGAGGGCTGCGCGCACCTCGTGATCGGTAAAGGTCGTGCCGTCGTCGCGCTCGGCGGACTCGTCGAGTTCGATGGTGTAGTTCTTGATCGCGGCGGTCTTGAGCTGCTCAGCGACGCGTTGCTTCACATTGCGCGTGGTTTGCCCCACCTTGAGCAGACCTGCGTGCGCCTTGTCCGAGATTGCGTAGGCGTAGATGCGCGGCCGGGCCTCCGGCTTCGGCAACAGAATTTGATCGATGGTCTTAGTCATTGGTCTCGGTTCTGGCGGCTGGTCTCAATGGCATCAGCCCCAACGGGGCGGACCATGGCAGCCCAGGGCAACGCCCTGGGAACAGGGACGAATAAAAGGCCCAAGCCCTGAAAGGGCGACCCAACCCGCCGTTCAATCCCACACATACCGTTCATCGAACGCGACCCGGTGTCGTTCGAGGAATTGCCGGTATTCCTCCTGAAAGGATTTCGTGTGGTGGTGTTCCCGCTGGCCGGCGATGTATTCACGAACAACCCCAACATTGGATTCCGAAACGGCAAACGCCCCATAACCCGCTTGCCAGGCGAACCCGGCAAAATTCGCGCCCTGAGTTTTGATCCATTTGGACGAGGATTTTTTGACCTCTTCCACCGCTTGGCTGACCGATACCGTGCGGGCAAGTTCAAAAAGGATGTGAATGTGATCCTCCACGGAATTGATGAGCACCGGAGCGCAACCGAGGTTTTGCAGCACCGTGGCCATGTAGGCGTGAAGCGCATCACGCACCGGGTCGGTGATGAGAGGTTCGCGGTTTTTCGTGCTGAAAACGAGGTGAATGTGGAGACGGGCGAGGGATTGCGGCATAGCTTGGTGGGAATAATTTGTTGGTCTAGGCGGGCGACAAATAAAGCCCCAAAGGGGCTCATCAAGCCAGCCCAAGGCAACGCCCTAGGAGCATTGGCGATTTTCAATTCCAGCCCTGAAAGGGCGACCCAATGACGGTGACGGTTGGGCCGCCCTTTCAGGGCTTCATACGGACAACGGGTTAACCCAGGGCGTTGCCCTGGGCTGTCGTAGGCTGCGCCGTTGGCGCGGTGCCCCGCGTGCGCCCGGAGCGTGTAGTCTCGCAGGACTCCCGTGGCCCATTGCCGGAAGGCCGTGGCGCATTTGGAATTCACGCGGTAGCCCACCGCGATAATCGCATCGAGGTTGTAATGTCTGACGGTGTAGTTTTTGCCCGCCACCGGGCGGATGACGCCGCGCAGCTCACACTCTTTTAATCAACGCTACCTGCTTACCTCCCCCCTCGCTATCCCACCCTCAATTATCGTGAACGACTCGCCATCAACTACCGCGCTCACGCTCAGGTAAGCCCTTTACCAAACTCGCAGCACGGTGGTGAAACTCCTTTGAGTAGCTGGTACCTGCTTCAACTCGGCAAAACGCAACGCCGCGACGAACGTCGCGGCGTTGCTCTAAACAATATAGCAGGACGGATCAGGGCCCCAGTTCGGCTGCGGTCCATGCCCCACGGTTGCCGGCTTGTGCCCGGATCTCTGATACACGCGCCGCCGAGACCGGCGGAGCTGAATTCCCCCATTCCTGCCGAATAAAGGTCAACACCGCCGCGATCCGCTCCGGGCTAAGATTGAAGCCGGAACCAGGCCCCGCCGCTGGCATCACGCCGGTGTACTCAACACCTTTAACTTGAATCGGGCCTTGCAGCCCGTGCAGCACAATGCGGATTGCGCGATCCTCCGAGCCGGTGACCCACTCCGATCCCGCCAAGGGCGGAAAGACCGGTGCCAAACCAAGACCCGTGGGCTGATGGCAGCTGGCGCAGACCTGATTGTACACCGCCCGTCCCATCACAATGGGATCAACCGGAGCGGCAGCGACCACCGCTCCCGCTTTAGGCGGGTGGACAGTCTCATTGAAAACCTGGGGGTGAAAATTTCCGGAATAGCGCCCCAAATAGGTGCCGCCGAAGAAAATAAGTCCGCTGAAAAAGAACAGCAGAGCCAGCGGCATCAACTTGTAGCGACCTTTGTCATCGGGCTGCTTACCGAGAAGCTTTTCGTGGTCAGCGAGCAGACTCTGATCGGTAACCGCAGACAGATCGATCCGGGGATCGGGTTGGGAAGGAGTGCTCATTTCTTCGTCTCCTGCGACTTCTTCGGAGCTGCAACGGGTACCGACTCCGGGAAATCGTACGTGGTCTTCAGGCTGAGGAGATAGGCGACAAGAGTCTGCGCACGTTCCGATGGAACAACCTGGAAGCCGGGCGCTGGAGCATTTACACCGGAAAGGTTCAAGGCGAGCGCAGACCGCTCGCCGACCATGGCGTCCTCTTCATAGAGAAAGGAGTAATTCGGGTGCGCCGAGGAACCCTGATATAACAATTGGTGCAGGCCCGCTGCGGCGTTTTCAGTTTTCTCCCAGCGGGCACCGACGTTAGCCAAATCGGGACCGACGCGGGAGGCGCCCAACTGCGGACGCGACTGGTGAATGTAGTCACGAGCGACGCTCTGACGATCGCCCCAGCCGCGAGCCTTGTCGGAACCAAAATCGGGACGACGCACCTGCTGGGTGTGGCATGCCGCGCAGCCTAGGTCCGCGTAAACCAATTGCCCGCGGGCGGCAAGCCCACCAGGTCGACGTGGATAGATCTGGCCTTCCACTTGGTCAAAGTAAGGAGGCAGTTCGCCGAGTTGCGCATGCGAGCCCAACACAATGCCGGCCCAGGAAATTGCAACCGCAGCGAGAAGTCCGAGGAAGAAGAGCGGGCCGTTTTTCATGTCGCAGACGCCTCGATCGCCGAAGGCTGGCGGAAAAGATTCTGTACCCGCACGTCGCCATCGGCGCGCGAAGCGGCAGTCTTCATAAAGTTCACGAGTAATAGAAGATTTGCACCAATCAGAATGATTTGAGCAAAAGTAACAACCAGGAGCGGTAGGCGAATCCTGGCTAGGATATCACCGAGGCTTGCGTTCGGGTTCAACAAATCACCCGCCTGCATCATACCCGCTGCAGCCAATCCTCCCACCAGCATTAAAATCCCAATAATGACCGCCACGCGGTGAGCGGACATCATCCCGACCGACGCCCAAGGCGCCCCCACGATTCGCGGGATCATAAAATAGATGCAGCCAAAAAAGATCATTGAAATTGCTCCGTACAAGCCGAGCTGCTGCAGCGCGGTGGCTAGAAACGTGAACTGCATCTGCTCCGCCACGAAACGGAACGAAGTGATCATATCGAGCAGTCCGACGAGCAAATAGGCGATCAAACCCAGGCGAATGAACTGAGCCGCGTTGCCCACCGAAGCGGTCACCACCCGTAGGTTTAGGAAAACAATCGAGTAGTGAAAAATCAACAGACTACACGCCACGACTCCGACCGTCGGAATCCAAGCCGGCACCGGTCCCCCAATCAGATGACGGCCACCCGTCCAAGCTCCGACAAACAATAAAGTCCAGAATCCAAGGGACGCGAACTCATAACTTGGCAACACCCGACCGGCCGTTTTTGGCACGATATAGTAGGCACCCGCCAGAGCGACGGGAGCAAGCCAGAGCGTCCAGAGACCTTGCGTAAACCAACCGGCGGCGATCGCCTGGACCGTACCGCGCACCGGCATCCAAAGCAGAACCACCTGAGCGGCGGAAAACAACCAGGGGAAAACAAACAGCGCAGCAACCGCGTACCATTGCGCCGCAAAGGTGCCGTCCGTGCGGCGACCTCCCCAAGCGAGAACGCCGGAGATCGCAATCGTGGCGTAAGCGAAGAGCATCAGCGGTTGCACGTAAAGGGGGAGATGCAGCATCGAGAACGACGTCATGTCGCCCGTGGCGATACCCACCAACCCGGCAGCCAATCCGAGATTCCAAAAGAGAGTTCCAGCGACCACCCAATTCGTCGCGCGAAGCGGATTACCGCCCAAGCGACCGAGGATCCATAGCGAGATGGCCAATCCGGCATTTCCAGCCCAGCCGTAGATGAAGGTGCTCTCCCGCATGGCGTCGGTGCGCCCGAAGGTGAACCACGAACAATCCGCGAGGAATTGTGGCGTATGGAGCTGAATCGATGCAATGAGCGCAAAGGTACCACTGACCAAAAGCCACCCGAGAGCCATGCCCACTAGGAGCAGAAGCGGACCGCGTGCAGTCGGATCAATCGGCGTGACTTCGGCCGGGCCGGCGTGAGTCGGAGAGTTTATCATCTCGAAATTAAGTTAACGACGGGACGGGTTATTTCCTGGCACCGGGTTGCTTCGCGGTCAGCTCCATGGCCCGGTCAATGGGAAGCTGAACCTTACCCGCGGCCTGATCGGTCCATCCGTACGTGGAGGTTTGCTTCGCTTCCGCTTCGCGCTGATCAGCCAATGCCTTCCGGCGCGACTCGGGTGTCGCGCGCCACTCCAGTTCCTTCGGCATATTCTCAGCCGCGAGATTCTGCGGCAAAGTTTGGCTCGGTTCGTAGAAATAACGCACCACCAGCAGGAAGGCGGCGAACAGCACCAGGAGAAAAACGATGGTGAACAATGAGACCGGACGCGCCGGATGGACGGATGCATCACTCATGGTGCGTGAGGCTCTCGACAATCCGTGGATCACGAATCGGAATGAGCTTGGTAGTCGGAAAGCTGCGAAGATAGGACCAAATACAAATGCCACCCACTCCAACCACGGCGGTAAGCGTCCAAACCAAATGCATCGAGAGGAACGGCATCGGGTCGCCGTGATGATCCGGATCCTTTAGCGCCGGAAGGATGTTATAGCACATATCCAACAGGATCACCGCGAGGATCCAATAGGCGATCCGGCGAATCACTTTGGGCGCTACTTTATAGCGGTATGACAACAGGAAGAAGAACGGCAGAAAGAAATGCCCAAAGAGAAGACCCAAACCAACATACCACCACTGATTGATTGTTCCATCATAATTTAACTCACGGATATTATACCAGAATGTCTCCTCCGGGATGTTGGCATTCCAGATCAGGAAATACTGGGAAAAGGTGATATATGCCCAGAAGATGGTAAACGCGAGCATCAGCATGCCAATGCTGTGATAGTGATTCTTATTCAACACGCCCTGATAATCGCCGCGATTATAGAGCCAGACCATGATAATCACCCCGATGCTCAGTGCCCCGCGAATACAATTAGTAAAGAACCACACCCCGTACATCGTGGAGAACCAATGATATTCGAGGCTCTTCACCCAATAAATGGCGGCAAAGGTCAGGGTCAGGGCACCCAGGATCAAGCCAAAGGCCGACGTGACGCGATTGTTATAGGTCCAGCTGACGCTGCCATCGAGATCCTGGCTAAAAGAGGCTTTGCGCAGACGGGCCGACAACCAGATCCAAATGCCGAAGAAGGCGACAGTCATTCCGATAAACATCTGCGGACTAAGGAAGCCCGCCTTTTTCAAAAACAGCGGATCAGCGCCGACTTTGTAACCGCCATGGATCACGTGGTCGGGATTCAGCCATGGCCAGATTAGATCCAGCTTGTAGAAGAACGTGGCGAGGACGAGAGGCACAAACAACAATGCCAGCCACTTGAAGGCGGACAGGCCGTGCTCCCATTGCCGACGAATCACCACCGACCACGACGCATCGAAAATGTGATGGATCATGCACAACATTAGCATGCCAATCGCGATTGCGGTCCAAAACGTGACTCCAACGAGCCAGGAAAGGGCCACCATCGATGGACCGGAAATGAAAATTCCCAAGACGGTGAGGCCAATGCCCACAAACCCGAACATCAGCGACTTGCTCGCAGCGGAGGCAGTCGATGATTCGCGGGGAAGGGCCGCGGCTGAAGCGGTAACGGCGGGCGAACTCATTGGATACCGAGGGATTGTTTGGCAGCTGGATCGGCGACATCCGCCGCAGTGCCTTGCTGAGCACGCTGGAGAGCGCGGACGTAGGCGACGACCGCCCAGCGATCGTCGGGGCTCAATTTGTCAGCGTACGGCAGCATGGTGTTACGACCGTTCGAGATGACGTGGAAGATCTCGCCGTCGGGCATTTGCCGCAGGCGGTCATCATGGTAGGTCGGAGTCGATCCCATGCCATACCGTTTGGTGATGCCATTACCGTCGCCGGTACCGCTATGGCATACCGCGCAATAAATCTGGTAACGATCCCGTCCTCGCTCGAGGAGGTTCAAATCGACCGACAGCCCGGCCGGAAAACCGGCAGCAAAGGTCTCCGGACCCGACTTCCCCGCATAGCGATGCTGATCAATGCGCAACATCCCGCGAGCGACCGTCTGCGGCGGAGGAACACGGTCCGCGCGACCGTCAGCAAAGAACTTGCTCGCGGACTGCGGACGAGGCTTGGGTTGGTTCTCCATGCTGGGGAACGCCCACTCCGGAAAGACGTCGATCGGAGGCTTCGTGAAAGTCGTACCGCGGAACCCGAGGATGGAAACCAGCAGGACGCAGACGAAAAAGGTGATAAGATAGACGTGGCGCATGGGTTCAGCTCTCCAGCTCCACGATCGCCTTGCCGCCGGTCTTCTCGAGCAGGGCCTTGGTGTTGGCGAGATTGAAACGCGGGTCGCGCGCTTCGATGACGATGAAGAACGTGTCGTCCATCCCTCGTCCGATCTTATCGTATTTCAAGACCGGATGGTAATGCATCGGAAGCCGATTAACGACGAACATACCAATGACGGTCGCAAACGCGGCGAACAAAATGGTCAGTTCGTAGCTGATGGGAAAGGCGAACATCGCGCTGAAGTAAGGCTTGCCTCCGACGATCAGCGGATAGTCGTACGCTCCCGTCCACCAGATCATGCTCATACCCGTGAAAAACCCAATGATGCCGCCCACCAGGGAGATCCTGGGAATGATGGACCGGCGCAGGCCCATCGCCCGGTCGAGGCCATGTACGGGACAAGGGGTAATACAATCCCAGTGGCGGTAGCCCGCATCCCGGATTTTTTCCGCCGCATGATACAGCTCGGTGGCAGTATCAAACGTCGCAATGAGACCGTAAGGTTGTGCAGCCATGGTCGTGGATTAATGCTTGAAGTCGCGCGCTGCCGGATCGCCATGACCCGCCATGCCGTGACCATGCACGTCGGCCTGAGGAGTGACCGCCTTGAGCTCGGCCATCGGCATGATGGGGAGGAAGCGGATGAAGAGAAGAAACAGCACGGAGAAGACGCCGAAGGTGCCGAAGAAGGTGAAGATTTCCACGATGGACGGGCTATAGTAACCCCAGCTTGAAGGCAGGAAGTCGCGGGCCAGTGAAGTGACGATGATCACGAAACGCTCGAACCACATTCCCACGTTAACAAAGATCGAAAGGATCCAGACAAACGCCGTGTTTTCGCGCACTTTCTTGAACCAGAAGAATTGCGGCGTGATCACGTTACACGAGATCATGATCCAGTAGGCCCACGCGTAGTGCCCGAAGGCGCGGTTCACGAACGCGAAGCCTTCATAGGGATTCGCCCCGTACCAAGCGATGAAGAACTCGATCCCGTAAGCGTAGCCGACGATGG